>JAQVNO010000009.1 GCA_028703095.1 Bacteroidales bacterium | reverse complement strand
TATTTAATGCCGACACAAGCAATTGCAGTAAAAAATAAAATAAAAAGATAAAAATAAACAAGCTGTTTTTTTTGTGTCATTTTTTTAATCTACAAGATTATACACTTTTAATTTTCTATACAATGTCCGCTCCGAAATACCCAAGTCTTTAGCAGTATCTTTTCGTTTGCCATTATTTTTTATAAGTGCTTTAACAATCAATTCTTTTTCTTTTTCTTGCAACAATAAATTATCGGAGATTTCTTCTGCTTTCTCAAAATCGTCATAGTATTCCGTTAACTCAATGGCATCTTCGGTTTTATTAGTTTCTGCATCAAAAATTAATGCTTTTTTATCCTGTGTTTTAAATGTTTGAGCTTGATTTTTTGAAAGATGCGACACCAAATGCTTTAAATCATTGATATCTTTTTGCATATCTCCTAAAAATTTGAAAATTAATTCTCTTTCAAAAATAGCACTTTCAGAAGTATGTTCTGTTTTATGTTTGTATATTACCGGTAAAAATTCATTATGGTCGATATTGATATATTTATTAAGCGTTTCGGGAGTAATTAATCTTTCTTTTTCAAGAATAGATATTTGTTCGGTAATATTTTTTAATTGTCTGACGTTTCCTGGCCAATAAAATTTTGTCAAGGCTTCTTTGGCTTCGGGATTTAATTCAAGAACAGGCATGCGATATTTTTCTGAAAAATCAAGGGCAAACTTCATAAATAATAAGAGAATATCTTCTTTTCTTTCTCTTAACGGGGGAACCTGAATAGGAACTGTATTCAATCGATAATATAAATCTTCACGAAATTTTCCTTTACTGATAGCTTTGGGGATATCCACGTTAGTAGCAGCTACAACACGGACATTAGTTTTTTGAACCTTTGAAGAGCCTACACGTATAAAATCACCTGTTTCTAAAACACGTAATAATCGCACTTGTGTTGCTAGCGGTAACTCGGCAACTTCATCTAAAAAAATCGTTCCTCCATCCGATTGTTCAAAATATCCTTTTCGTGCTTCATTTGCTCCTGTAAAAGAGCCTTTTTCATGTCCGAATAATTCCGAATCAATGGTTCCTTCCGGTATGGCACCGCAATTGATGGCGGTATAGGTTTTAAATTTCCTCTCAGCACTGTTGTCATGAATAATTCTTGGAAAATGCTCTTTTCCTACACCGCTTTCTCCATTTATAAGAACCGTTAAATCTGTAGCTGCAACTTGAATAGCTATATTAATAGCTCTATCAATCGCCGGAGAATTTCCTATAATTCCATATCGTTGTTTTATAGATTGTATATCAATCATTTTAGTGATCATATTTATCGTTAATAGCTTATATTATAGCCTATTACTTGCTTTGATGGTATCGCTATCCCATTTACGCTTGCAGGATTCCAATTCGGCATTTTCTTTATTACATCTAAAACCGCTTGATCTATTTCTTTGTTTATTCCGGATAAAATAGTAGATTCCACAATTTTCCCTTCCGCATTCATACTGATGTTAATTAAAACGGTCCCCTTCATCCCTTTCTTTGTTGCCGGAAGCTGAATGTTTTCGTCAATAAAGAAAACCATTGCACTTAATCCCCCTTTAAAACTTGCATCAATTTGTTTTGTCGGATAGTTTATTGTATTATTAATAGAATCATTTTGTTGAGCGAACATAATATTTCCCAAAAGAAATATCCATGTAAATAAAAGTAAACTTTTTTTAATCATACTAATTGTTATCTTTCTTTTCCTTGTCTATAGTATCCACAATATGCAAAGATAAACTTTCTTTATATGAAAAAACATTAAAAAAAATTTATTTTTCCCCCGTTAAAAGTTAATATTATTCAACATTTATGCTAAAAACATTCCATCCATTTTCTTTCAGCATATGCATGGCATCTTGTTTTTGCATAATATGACTTCCCCATTGAAAATGATCATACATATGAGGATTCTGAAACCAATTTTCAACATTCATCACAATGGAAACTGTCTTTTTTTGATCTTTTTCTATGGTAAATGGTTTGGCAAGTGTAACCGTAAAATGGTTATGTACAAAACTGATGATAGAGTCCACACTATAGGTAGTCCCTTCATAAATTTGTCCTATTCCCATATGTACATTCATAGCAGCAATGGATTCATCCATACGTTTAAACTTACCATTTAACATCATATAATGAAAACCTCCTCCCAAGGTAAGTGGCCATGCCATTGATGTTTCGGGTTGATTTACAAACCTATTCTGAATATTATCCTGCTCATTAAATCCAAAAATAAACCGAATAGAATCATAATCTCCTGATTCTATTTTTTGATTAATATTCCATAATAAAGTTGATTCTATTTTTGTATCTATGTAATGAATGCCGTCATTTTCTTCAATTTCAATAATATCTCCTCCTTTTTGAAACAACATCACTCTTGATACGAACCATTTAACTTCCGTTACCTGATAGGTATTTCCGGCGGCATTTACATACATCATGCTATCGTAAATAATTTCGTTATTGTCAATGAAATGTTTGAATTTAATTTGAAAATCTCCTTGTCCGGGGTCTTTATCTTTACATCCTGCTATAACGAAAATTATTAATCCCAATAAGAGTAATGTTTTTTTCATTATTTTAATGTTTTATTTTATATTCAGTTTTTTCTTTACCAATTCGATAATATCATCACTGTTTTCAAAATATAACAAAACACCAACACTTGAGTCAAAAACATAGGTATATCCATTCTCTTTGGCTACTTCTGCTATTGCAGCTTTTGCTTTGTCTATGAGAGGTTTTAAAAGTTCTTCTTGTTTTAATTGTAAGTCTTCTTGTGCTTGCTCATCGAACAATTTAATTCTATTTTCAAGGTCTTGAAGTTCTTTTAATTTACTTTGTTGAACAATTTGTGACATGGTGGCTTGTGTTTCCTGAAATTTTGTCGCTTTTGATTGATATTCAGTATACATTGTTTTTAATTCATCTTCTAATGAAGCGGCATAATCTTCTATTATCTTTTGAGCTGTATCCCTTCCCGGCATTACTTGCATTAAATCCGCTGAATTTAAATGAGCAAGCTTTACTTTTGATTGTGCAAAAACTGAATTGTTAAACATTAAAAAACAGGCAATAACAGCTGTTAAAATTGAAATTCTTTTCATATTATATAAATATTATTTTTAATTTGCGAAAGTATATTTTTTTAATAAAAATTTGTATTCATTATGACCGTTTACATACAATACGTTTTAAAACGATAATAATGATAAAAAAGTATGATTGTTGACATTTTTAATTTACGCTTTGTATAATTTGTATAATTCTTTGCTTTCCGTATAAATTTATAAAGGAATAAAACTTTCATTTCATTCCTTTGTTTTTTAAGAGGTTCCGAGCGGATTCGAACCGCTGTACTCGGTTTTGCAGACCGATGCCTAAGCCACTCGGCCACGGAACCGTTTGGAAATGCAAAGATATAACTTTTTTACTTACGTTTTATATTCCTTTTTTAAAATATAATATTTCGTAGAATCGCTTATTTTTAAATCAAAAAAATGTATTTTTCCTCTATAAATTTTTGAAATATTTTTATCCGTCTGTGTGTAATTAGTCAATTTTATGTACATTTGCAATCTATTTAAATTTAACTATCATGAATTTAGAACAAAAAATAAACGACGACATCAAAGCAGCTATGTTGTCGAAAGAAAAAGAAAAATTAAATGCATTGCGTGCCATTAAAGCGGAATTGTTATTACTTAAAACAAATAAAAACGCAAGCGAAATTACGGAAGACAGCGAAATTAAATTGTTGCAACGTCTTATTAAACAACGGAAAGAAGCTGCCGATACGTATAAAAGTCAACATCGAACCGATTTATACGAAGAAGAAATGTTTCAGTATAAAATTATTTCTGCCTATTTACCGGCTCAATTATCCGAAGAAGAAGTAAAACAAATTATTCAACAAATTATTCAACAAGAAAACGTAAACGATATAAAAGGAATGGGGAAAATTATGGGCATTGCTTCTAAAACTTTGGCCGGGAAAGCGGAAAATAAACTTATTTCCGACATTGTTAAACAATTATTGCAATAGCCTATGACCGATTTAAAAGCATGGCTACCCATCAATAAGAAAGAATTGCAAATTCGTGGATGGGATGAAGTTGATATCATTATTGTAAGTGGAGACGCTTACGTAGATCATCCTTCTTTTGGACATGCTATCATTGGCAGATTAATCGAAAAACAAGGGTTACGTATTGCCATCTTACCTCAACCCAATTGGCGTGACGATTTACGCGATTTTAAAAAATTGGGGAAACCACGTTTATTTTTCGGCATTACATCCGGAGCTATGGATTCGATGGTCAACCACTACACCGCTCTCAAGCGTTTACGTTCCAACGACGCATATACTGCCGGCGATATTGCCGGTTTTCGCCCAGATTATGCAGTAAAAGTTTATAGCAAAATTATTAGAAATTTATATCCTGATTCTTTTATTATTCTAGGCGGTATTGAAGCTTCTTTACGGCGTTTTACCCACTATGACTATTGGTCCGATACATTGTTCCCTTCCATTTTAATAGACAGCCAAGCAGATATTTTGGTCTATGGCATGGGCGAAAAACCCATTTTGGATATTGTAAATGTATTTAAAAATAAAAGCAATCCAAGCATTCACGATTTTAAAAACATTCCACAAATCGCTTATTTATCCGTTAATAAGAAAGAAGAAGGACTTCTTTTATATTCTCACGAAGAATGTTTACAATCGAAACAAAAGTTTGCAGAAAATTTTAAAATTATTGAAATAGAATCAAATAAAATTCAGGCTCAACGATTAATGCAAGAAGTCGGCAATCAATCCCTAATTGTAAATCCACCCGCACCTAGTATGACTACTGCTGAATTAGATGCCATTTACGAACTGCCTTTTACACGTTTTCCTCACCCTACTTACGCAAAAAGAGGCCCTATAAAAGCATTCGAAATGATTAACTGCTCGGTTAATGTGCATCGTGGATGTTTCGGAGGATGTAGTTTTTGTACTATTTCGGCTCATCAAGGAAAATGTATTGTCAGCCGTTCAGAAAAATCAATTTTGAAAGAAATAAAAAAAATTACCGACCTCTCTTATTTTAAAGGTCATATCACGGATTTAGGAGGTCCTTCTGCCAATATGTATCAAATGCAAGGGATAAAAATGCAGGCCTGTTTTTCGTGCACTCGCCCATCCTGCATCTTTCCTGAGATTTGTAAAAATCTGAATTTTAATCATCAACCTCTGATTTCTTTGTATAAAAACGCTACTTTAATCCCTAAAGTTAAAAAAATTACTATAGGTAGCGGTATTCGTTACGATATGCTCGAATGCACAGACATTCAAAAAAAGAAAACTTACCATTTAAACGAATATGCTTCTTTATTAATCCGAAATCATGTATCAGGTAGATTGAAAGTAGCCCCTGAACATACGGAAGAGCATGTTTTACAAATGATGCGAAAACCTTCTTTTAATACTTTTATAACATTTAAACAAACGTTCGATACCATAAATACAAACCATAACCTACATCAAGAACTAATTCCATATTTTATTTCGAGCCATCCGGCATGTAGTTTAGCAGATATGCAACGCCTTTCAATAAAAATGAAACGGATTCATTTTAAATTAGAACAAGTACAAGATTTTACACCAACACCCATGACATTATCTTCCGTAATTTTTTATTCCGGTATTAATCCCTATACAAAAGAAAAAGTTTTTTGCGAAACCAATATTTCAAAGAAACGACAACAGAATCAATGTTTTTTTTAAATAAATAAGCCATGAAAAAAATAATGCTATCCGTAATTACTGGTGTCTCCTTTTTTTTAATGTGTGACATAAATGCACAAACTCCTAGTATAAAATGGTGGTTTGATGTTAAAGATGCGTCTTTTGGTCAATCAGCAGCCGGAGATATTGACAGTGACGGAAAATTAGAAGCTATTTTCGGATGTTATCGCAACGATAGCTGTGTTTATGCTCTCAATACTGAAAATGGAACGCTTTTATGGAAATATAATACTCATTCAACCTACGCTGAGGGGTGTAATGATGTTGCCCCCATTATCTATGATTTAGATGGAGATGATAGTTTAGAAGTGATTGTTCCAAGCTCATGTAACAACAAAACATTTTGTTTCAATGGTGCTACCGGCGAAGTAAAATGGGATTGTGATACCCGTGGAAGTGATTCTCCTCCTAGCATTGCAGATATTAATGGAGATGATATTTCTGATATTCTCCATGGAGAATTTGGTGGCTATGTCATTTGTATCAATGGGGCTAATGGAACTCCTTTATGGGAAATCCCCGTTGATTTAAATTCATGGATACAAACTGCTCCTACCTTAGTAGACCTTGATAATGACACCCAATTGGATTTTGTCGTAGCAACATGGAATAACGTGGATAAAGATAGTAACGCTATCTATGCTTACCGTTGCAGTGATCAATCTTTAATATGGAAATACTATATTTCCGATGTCGTTTATCATGGAACAGCCGTTGCTAATCTTGATGACGATGCTTTTCCTGAATTAATAATCGGATGTTACAATGACACCCTCTATTGTCTCAACGGAGAAAATGGCACTGTTAAATGGAAATACGCATCTGATTATTATATTGGCTCTCCGGCATCTATAGCGGATGTCGATGGAGATGATGATTGTGATGTTGTATTTACCTCTTTTAATAAAGTCATTGCGCTTACTTCCAAAGGTCTCTTTAAATGGGAATACACTATTCCAAATGCCGAACAATCATTTAGAGGCTGTGCTTTGGCGGATATTAACAATGACTTTTTACTTGATGTGGTATTTGGCACTGATGGAGGTAAAGTAATAGCATTGAACGGATTTAATGGGACTGAATTATTTACTGTTGATTTAGCCCTTCATTATGGAAACGATTTATTCGCTATTGACCATGCTGCTCTTATTGCCGACTTTGACATGGATGACACTCTTGAAATATTTATTGTGGGTGGATATGCAACCTATCCTGATTTTGAAAATAATTTCGGAAGAGCTTACCTTATCAAAGTAGGGAAAGGTTCTGGTCCCGAATGGCTGATGTTCCAACAAGATATTCACCGTAAATCATCTTTATGTAAAAAACCATTTACTTCCATCTATGAAAAACCATTATCCAACACTGCATCTGTGAAAGTTTTCCCTAATCCTGCTAAAGATTTTATTACGTTTCAACTCCCTAAAATAGAAAACGAAATTTACAGTTTGACAATTTTTAATTCTCTTGGGCAACAAATATATAAAATTGAAAATATTTCATCTATGGAAATCTGTCTTCAGACTGAAAATTGGAACAAATCTTTTTATTTTTTCAAATTACAAGATAAAAAAGGAAATATCAGCCAAGGTAAATTTATTTTTGAATAATGATTATAATACACATTTAAATTAATACAGAAATTATATTTCATTAAATATTTCAATTCCTACTCACATCTTAACACATTCATTCTTTGCATAATAATATCGATTATTTTTTAAGTGAATTTAAAATAAAGAACACTATCAAAAATAATCACAAAAAGTTGTATTTTTGCATAAATTAAAATCATTCTATTATAATGAAACAACATAAAATAATAATCAGCATTTTTTTGATAAGCATTTCCGTAGGATTTTCTTCCCTTGATTTACATGCTCAAAAGAAAAAAATTACCTTAAAAGGCAATGTTATTAATTATAATTCCGGTGATAGTATCGGATTATATGATGCTTTGGGGAGAACTAAAGAAGCCATTGAAAAAACTACAGTAGATAAAAAAGGGCATTTTGAATTTACTCATAATCCTGTTGAAATAAATTTTTATACCCTACAATTTCCCAATGCTAAAAATGTCCTTATTGTTCTTTCTCCCAATACCCCTATCGAAATGGTTATTGATGCGAAAACAGGAGTTTTTTCAAAAGCCGAAGGTTCAAAGGAAAATGATTTGCTGCAAGAATATTATGCTATCATGTTAAAAGCCAGCATTAAAAAAGATAGTCTAATGGAAGACTATAAAGCTAATCCGGATCCAAACATTCAAAATGAATTGAAGTTACTGGATAAAGAGTGGGTTTCTAAATTAAGAGATTTGTGTTTAAAAAATACCAACAATTTTACTTCCGCATTTTTAATTGAAAATTTACCTCAAGATCAATTTTTTTCCATTCATGATACTGTTTTATCGGATTTGATTAAAGTTTATCCCGAACATTTCTTTATTAAAGCCAAATACAACGAATTAGCTTCTCGTAAAAAAACAGCCATAGGGTCTATGGCTCCCGAAATCTCATTACCTGATACTAACGGAAATATTATTCCATTATCTTCATTAAGAGGCAAGATTGTTTTGATTGACTTTTGGGCATCTTGGTGTGGCCCTTGTCGAAGAGAAAGTCCCAACATGGTGAAATTATACGAAACCTATAAAGATAAAGGTTTTGAAATTTACGGCGTTTCTTTTGATCAAAACAAAGCAAATTGGATTTCAGCCATTATCTCTGATAATTTATCTTGGGTACATGTAAGTGATTTAAAACGTTGGCAAAGTCAAGCCGGAATCGATTACAGCATCAGCAGTATTCCTTCAACCGTATTAATCGATAGGGAGGGAAAAATTATCGCCAAAGATTTACGCGGCGAAGCATTGGCTGCTAAAGTGAAAGAAATATTTGAAAAAGAAGAATAAATTTATATCTTTTCTAACGGTATTCTATATTTTTTACTATGGCTCATTCTACCTACACATTACTTTCTAACATTAATTCTCCTTCCGATGTAAAAAAATTAAAAGAAGAAGAGTTAATATCTTTATGTGAAGAACTTCGAAAATATATTATTGATATTACATCCAACAATCCCGGACATTTAGGTGCCAGCCTTGGAACTATCGAATTGACGGTAGCTATTCATTATGTATTTGATACTCCTAACGATAAATTGGTTTGGGATGTGGGTCATCAAGCTTATGCTCATAAGATTCTCACCGGACGAAGGGATGATTTCATTAATAATCGTAAATACAAAGGCATAAGCGGTTTCCCCAAAATGAGTGAAAGTAAATACGATGCTTTTGGCAGTGGACATGCTTCCATTTCTATTTCTTCCGTATTGGGAATGGCAGTTGCTGCACAACTCGATGGTAACGAAAACCGTAATCATGTAGCCGTTATCGGTGACGGTGCTTTAACAGGTGGAGTTGCTTTTGAAGGATTAAACCACGCGGGCTCAACAAATACAAATATGCTGGTAATACTCAATGACAATGGGATGGCTATTGATGAAAATGTAGGCGCTTTGAGCAAATATTTAATCCGGCTAAGTACCTCACAAACATACAATCAATTTAAAAATAAAATTTGGAATTTCCTGTCAAAAAAGCAACGAACCCGCACCCGAAGTGCAGTACAACAAATGCAAAATGCTATCAAAGGAAGTATTCTAAAAGGCAGTAATTTATTTGAATCATTGGGATTTCGCTATTTTGGTCCCATTGATGGACACGATGTTATTAGCTTGGTGCGCTTTTTACAAGATATTAAAAAAATAAAAGGTGCCAAACTCTTACATTGCATAACCGTCAAAGGAAAAGGATTAAAACAAGCCGAAAATGATCAAACCCTCTACCATGCTCCCGGAATTTTTGATAAGGAAACAGGAGAAATTATTCAAATCCCGAGTTGTCCTGATACTGTAGAAAAATATCAAATAGTTTTTGGGAAAACCATTTGTGAGTTGGCAAGAGAAAACGCTAAAATAGTTGGGGTTACACCGGCAATGGCAAGTGGTTGTTCGATGGATATCATGATGAAAGAATTTCCCGACAGAACGTTTGATGTCGGTATAGCCGAACAACATGCCGTTACTTTTTCAGCCGGAATGGCCACAAACGGATATATCCCTTTTTGTAATATTTATTCTTCCTTCTTACAACGCAGCTACGATCAAATTATCCATGATGTGGCTTTGCAAAATTTACACGTTATCTTCTGCATTGACAGAGCCGGATTAGTTGGAGAAGATGGAGCTACCCATCACGGAATTTATGACTTAGCTTATTTACGCTGTATTCCTAATATCATTATTTCTGCCCCCTTAAACGAATTGGAATTAAGAAATTTAATGTTCACAGCCGCTCATACTCCCGCCCCTTTTGCCATTCGATATCCCCGAGGAAAAGGAATTAAAAACGGATGGAAAAATAAACCTTTTGAAATGATTCCTATTGGCAAAGGTCAACTAATACAAGAAGGTGAAAAAATTGCTGTTATGTTTATAGGTCATATTGGTAACAATGTTATAAATGCAGCTCAAATTGTTGAAAAACAAAGCAATATTCGCATCGCTTTGTATAATATACGATTCTTAAAACCCATAGATGATGAATTATTGCATGAGATTTGTAAAAAATATAAACACCTCATCACTATAGAAAATGGAAGTGTCATCGGTGGACTCGGAAGTGCAGTTTCAGAATTTATCGTACAAAACAACTATACTTCTACCCTTAAAATAATGGGAGTACCCGATACATTTATTCAACAAGGAAATATGGATGAACTTCACAAAGAATGCCATATCGATACGAACAGCATCGTAAATGTAATTGCAGAATATCTTTAAAATTAAACCTTTACATAAATATTTTCCTGAAAAATACAATAATTAAAAAAAGTGTATTTTTGCAATAGTTTTTTATCATTGATCATAAAATTTACTTGAAATGAAACTTAAAAAATTTATCCCTTTATTATTAAGTTGCTGTTTATTATCTTTTTTTAATATGCAAGCACAATCCGAACTGACAGTCCCTACCGAACCACAAAAGAAAAACTTTATAATAGAAAAAGGAACCGGCATCGCCTGTGGATCTTGTGTTGAAAAAGCTGAACTTTGTTACGACATTATTAATTCTCATCCCCAAGGGAGAGGAATAATGATAATGTATCACTTCGGTCCCGATGCCCGCCCGCAAGCAGGACCCCTGCACGTGGATTATAAAACAGAATACGGTGATTCCATTTGCTCTCCCACTTGGCCCTTTTATCTCAATATGATGGTAAACCGTAAAGACAGAGGGGCTCCTTACAATTCTACATTTGTTATTGCTACTGATAACGACCAAGTAACACCGGAATGTGCTGCCTTGGTAAACGAAGCATCTCCCGTAAATCTAGCCATGTCTTCTTCTTACGACCCTGGGACACGAACCATCACTATTGATGTAAAAGCTTATTATACTGCAAACAGCGTTACTCCTTTAAATTATCTTCAAATTGCCATTACCGAGGACTCAATCATTGGACCTCAATATGTGCCGCCATCTTGGAATTTTGACTCTTTTGTGCACATGGATATGTTTAGAGCCAATATCAACGGATTTTCTGGCGATTCAATAACTACTACTACACAAGGAACAAGCATTTCCAAGCAATATACCTACGTTGTTCCGCTTAAATACGGCACCGAATCGGATTCTACCACATGGGTTACCCCTAATCCAAATCATTTTAATTTAACAGCGTATATGAGCGAAGATTTTTACGGAGAAAATGATTTATTCGGGAAAGTTCAAACGGCTCTCAGGGTACCCCTTGGCCAATCAGGAATAACCGGTATCCGTGAAATCTCTCAGGTACATGAATGTAAATTATTCCCAAATCCGACCACCGGAATTGTTACCCTGACTTCAAACGAAATGGAAAGCGTTGATATTCAAGTTATCGATTTGATGGGGCGTATCGTTTATGCAAAAAATAACGTTGACATCTCTTCTGCTCAACTTGATTTATCATCGGTAAACAATGGTTTATATTATATTTACATACAATCGGAAAAAGGTTCTTCCTCCTATAAAATTGTACTCCAAAAATAATGAAATCTTTCATAACATTCATTTTGTTGATTTCTTCCTTTTATCTCTGCGGGCAAAATTTAATCCTCAAAGATAAAAAAGGAAATCATGTGAATAATGATAGCGTTGAAGTTATCTTTTATCCCGGACAATACCATGGCTGGGTTGAAATTACATCCGAAATATTTATTGAAAATATAGGCAACGATACCCTGGAAGTCGGTTTTAGAAAAGTACAATACGATACGACTAAAGCACATGAATACCATTCCTTTTGTTTTGCCGGGTCTTGTTATGACAGTTCTACCTATGTGGCTCCTTTCCCAACCTATATTTATCCCGGAACAATAGATTCTTCTTTTTCCGGACATTTCCGTTTTGATGATATCTTACACCAAGCGGGGAAATATGTTGTTTCCTACCATTTCTATAATATAAACGATAGCTTGGATACGGCTATGGTGTATGTTATTTATAATACATTGAATCAAGTTTCAATAGAAGAATCCTTGGGTAATATTTTTACACTGAATGCTTTCCCTAACCCCACTACCGACCGGATTACAATTGTTTATGAAATGCCGGCTATCGATGAAAATTATTCGTTAGTTATTACCAATATCTATGGACTGTGTATATATAAACAAGCATTACAAACAACAACCAAGATAATTAATATTGATACAAAAGAATGGTCATCGGGATTGTATTTCTATGGTATCATAGAAGATACTAAATGCATCATTGCAAAGAAATTTTTAATTACTGACTAATATTTACTTTGCCACAAAATAAACGCCAATTATTATAATAATTACCCCTATCCAACGTGTTAAAGGAATGGCTTCGTGGAGAAAAAAGTAAGCGGAGAATAAGCCGATTAGATAGCTGATTCCCAGTAAAGGATAAGCAATACTAAAATCATAAATTTTAAGCACATACATCCATGTTAACATCGCCAGCAAGGCGCAAACACCCGAAACGGCAAATTGCCAAGTAGTAAATACGGTTTTAAAAAAATTCCACGTCCAACTGAATTTTCCGAAATCTTGAACTGCTATCTTCAAAAAAGTTTGAGCAGCAACTAAAAGTAAACTTTGTCCAATGATTAAGCTTATAAGTTTTAACATGATGAAAGTAATATAAGTGCGTGGTCTTTGTTTTGAAAATGATTATAAATCAGTATCTTTTTTAGTCCATTCAACGTAGATGTTCTGTTGTAAAGATAATCCACGGGAAGGATTTGTTTCTGTATGGCTGTAGCAGCAATATACGTAGCTAAACCGGTAGCGGTAAACGATTCCCCAAATAGGTGTTTATACCATGCCATGGGTGTTTCGGGGAAAAAATGTTGTTGGAATTGATGATAAACTACATCGTTGTCTTTGTCGCCGTTGATACCCGTCAAAACTACATCAATATCGTTTATATGCAAATTATGTTTGGATAGCAATTCTTCTATCGCTTCTTTCATTCGTAGTGGGGAGGGATTAAAAAATAAATCCACCCCTTTGAGTTCACAGATAGTCAAATCAGTTTTTTTATTTTCGAGCATAAAACAGCTTGAAGCTTCGCCGGCAAAAGATCCGAGGGAATCGCTTTTACGTAATACAGCTTCATTCACTTCTCCTTTTTTCCAATAATTAATTTTGTCGAGCAACACAAAATAATCGGGGGTCATTTCATCGTGTCCGGCAACTAAAGCGCTTTTAATTTTTCCCAATTCAAATTGCATATAAGCATCCAACAAGCTACTTTCAAACGAGATGCCTCTTTGTGCGTAAGTTGTATTGTATTTATTACATTTCAGATGCAAGGCTATTTGCGAACTGATAGTATTGTGTGTCGATTGCATGAAGTAAGTTGGTTGTAGATACATTTCTCCATCGCGAACCATAGCGGTTAGAAATTTTTCGGTATTTTCAATACACCCTAAACCCGTACCGGTAATAATGGCATCGGGGTGGTCGATACCTGTTTTACGTACTACTTCCAGAGAAGTAGCCAAAGCACGTTTTAATATTTTTCCCATTCTACGTGCTTCCATAGGATTTATATATTCTTTGAAATTAGGGTCTATAGACCGAACATAACGTTCGGTAAAACGTAATGGACGCTGAAACCAGGCATTGCCCATAGGTTCTTGAGCTGAAATCTGTGCTGCCGCTTGGATATAGATATTCATGATTTATTCGATTTTTGAAAAAATACAGGCTGAGTCGTTTCCGCCAAATCCAAAGGAATTACTTAGCACATGATGTAATTTTTTGGTTACGTTATCTTTCACCGGTGTAAACGACAATTCAGGCATGGGTGTGGTAAAATTTAAATTGGCAGGGATAAAGTCATGCTGCAGCGCAAGAATGGAAATAACCGATTCCACACTTCCGGCAGCACTGGTAGTATGGCCGGTAAAGGATTTGGTAGAAGAAACCGGAGGAATATTTTCGTTGAAAATACGAACAATAGCCATTCCCTCACTGACATCATTGTTTTGAGTCCCGGTACCATGTGCATTTATGTAATCAATATCTTCGGGTTTCAATTTAGCATCTTCCAAGGCATCGCGCATTGCTAAATAGGCACCTTGCCCGTCGGGAGAGGAAGCAGTTTGGTGAAAAGCATCGCAGGTATTGGCATAACCCGAAAGCTTGCAAAGAGGTGTAATGCCTCTTCGTTTTGCATCGCTTTGTTTTTCAAGTACTAAATAAGCAGCTCCTTCGCCCAAGTTTAAGCCTACCCTATTTGCATCGAAAGGTTTACAGGCTTCTTTATCTAAAATCATCAAGGTACTGAACCCGTTAAGGTGAAATTTACTCAGGCATTCCGTACCTCCGACAACGGCAGCATCCACACGCCCTGTTTTTAACAAATTAGCCCCTAAAATAATCGCATTGGCTGCCGAGGAACAGGCAGTGGATATAGTTGTTATCAAATCAAACCCCTCAAAGGTTTCGGCAATGGCTTCACAGGAAGTACCACAATCGTGAGCAGCAATATAGGCTTCAGTATTGACGAATTCGGGATAATATTGTTCGCTTTTTTCCATTCCACCAACGGTAGTGCCATTGATAAATGCTATTCTTCGCGGACGTTTTTCTTCCAGTTGCGCTTCTTTAATTGCTTCTTTGATTGCCATAATTCCCAATAAAGGCGTACGGGTAATGATTTTGTCGGCAGGAATACCTAAAAATTCCCGCATTTTTTCATCGCTCATTTTCACTTCGCCAACGGGATAATCGGCATGAATGGTATTCAGATAGTGCATTTTACCTATACCCGAACGTTTGGAACGTAATGCCGTTATTGTGGCTTCTTTTCCATACCCTAAGCCGGTAATAATTCCCATTCCGGAAACAACGATGGTTTCGTTCATACTTATTTTGTGCGGTTTTTTTCAATGTATTCGGCCATGACACGTACCGATTTGAAAATGTCACGTCCTTCGGAGGCATTATTTAATTTAATGCCGTAATTTTTTTCCATTAATACGATAAGTTCTAAGGCATCAATAGAATCTAAACCCAATCCTTCTCCAAACAAAGGCGCATTTTCGTCTATGTCTTCAGGTTTTATCTCTTCTAAATTTAATACTTCAATGATCTCTTTCTTTAATTCCAATATTAATGCTTCCATATAATTATATGTGTAAGTGATAGATATTATTTATGTTAAAAGGTATTCCGTTTTGATTTTCTTTACGTATCCATAACAATAAAACATCGCATTTGTTTAACTCATAATCTGTCCAGCCGCAAACAACTTGAGAGATGCTTTCATCGGAAAAAGCATCCATGGCAACGTTATATATTTTTTCTGCAGAAAATGCTTCTGAAATATAAAAGGAGGTTTCTCCCATTATCTTGTTACGAATCGCAATTTCTCCGTTAACGATATTGGGTAAAGTGTAAACAAATACTGCCGGACTTGGATAATAATTGTTCTTATCTTCTATGGTTTCCTGATACATCCGATCATCATCCAAAGAAGCACTGCGATTCATCAATACAATGGAGATGTCTTTTTTTGGATTTTCCTTGTCAATGATTTCATCTTTGAGTAATAATTCCGAAGCCAGAAATCCGGCTTTGGATAAATTATCCATTTTAAAAAATTTGGGATAACTAATTTTTAATGAACGATAAATATCATTTAACCAAGGACCTTCCGTTTTTTGAATCGGAATTTCCATGCCATTGACAACTACCTTGTCATTTGTAAGCCTGCAATAAGAACAGATAGTTACGTCCAATATAAAGTATTTTTAAATTAAAAATATTTTTGCTACAAAAGTAACATAATTTTTCTTTTATTTTACTTTATTAACGCTTAAAAATAACATAAAGGCGATTGAAAGTATGAAACATTTATTTTTTTCGTAGCAGCAAAGCCGCATTACATCCTCCAAAGCCGGAAAGTAGTTTAAGAAAATGTGTTTTATTGCTACTCTCATTTTTCATAAGTACGTTTAAAGGGCAAACGGTTTCTTGAATTTCCAAGCCCTTGCATTGTAATATAGTATTATCTGACAATGCTTTCCCTGAAATAATCGTTTCCACCACCCCTGCAGCTCCCAAGGTATGACCGAAAAATCCTTTCAAACTATTTACTGCAAGGGCTTGTAATCCGGTATCGGTAATCGCCATGGATTCCATATCGTCGTTATAAGGAGTAGCTGTACCGTGTGCATTAATAAATGCAATATCTTGGATATTGGTATGTTGTATTGTTTTTTCAATAGCTATACATAATCCCGCTCCTGTACGTGAGGGTCCGGAAATATGATTGGCATCGTTGGCAATGGCACCGGCAAGGAGCATAACACTCTTTTCAGGTATTAAATTCTCATTCTCGCTTTTTCCATAGATTAGAGTCGCTGCCGCTTCTCCGAGATTCAAGCCACAACGGTTTTTATCAAAAGGTTTACATATTTCGGTGGACAAGGATTTAAACGATTGAAATCCGGAAATAACAAATTTCGACAGCATATCGGCACCGATTACAACAGCAAAATCATAGGCACTATGTTTCAGTAATCGCATGGCAGTAATTTGAGCAGCAGCTCCCGAGATACACGCATTCGATACCACAACTGCTTCTGTGGGGTTGCCGAAAAAGGAACTTATTAATTGCGCTGAACGCCATAGATAAACACGTTCCGACTCATATTGCTTGCTTTTGTTTCGGTCTAATAATTCTACATTGCCCTTGGTAGTAGAAAGAATAAACAGAACGTTGTCGCCGGCAGGATTTATGTTTGTTTTTTCTAAAGCTCTGTATGCCGATACGATAGCTGCTTTCTCGAAACGGGTATACAATACTTTACTTTTCGTTTTTATCGAAAAAAAAGCATCTTCCAGAGCTTCATCATTTATGCATGAAGCCATCAGTCCTTCAGGAAGGTCGAATGCCGTTTCGTAATATTTCAAGCCGCTGACACCTTCTTTAACAGCAGCATAATTTTCTTCTGACGTAAATCCAAGGGAAGAAATAATGTTGTCGCTCAGTTGATAAATCATAGCAAACCTTGTATTTGTTTCCATTCCTTAAAAAATTCGGGTGTTGCCCATTGGAGGTTAAATTTATGGTCCATAAATACTTGAACCGAATAACCGCTAACAGCTAATTTTTTAGTGTTTAGGTTATAAATATTGTAATCGAAAATAATTTTAGCAGCATCGGTATTACGGAAGATGATTTCTGCCAATCCTTTATCTTTATAGGTAAGCGGACTTTTGTATTGGAAATTCAATTCCACCATAGGAGCATAAAAACCTTTATCGAAAATATAAAGATATTTCAATCCGTATTTTTCACCAAAGGCTTCGCGGGCATCTTCAAAATACAAGGTATAGGTACCGTGCCATACCACGTTCATCGAATCTACTTCACTGAATCGCACATTGAACTCTTTCTCTGCTTTTAAAATTATTTCTTTTTTTTCCATTAATTAATTGTTTTCTCTGTAATGCTTACTTTCATTTCGCAAACAGCAATGAGTGTTTCTTTACACATTACTTTTGCCTGTACAATGGTTGTATCAAATACTATATTGGTAACTTCAATACTTGTTTCAATAGTTTGATTATATTTCGGTAATTTGTATATTTCCAAGTTTTTAACAGCTCCTATCACTCCTATTTTCATGGCTTGGGAGCGATTCATATATCCTATGTGAGCAGCACACGTCTGTGCTATGTTTTCTATTATGCCGGCTTCGGAAAAATTGCCTTCCTTATCGATAAAAAGATTCTCTTTTAAAATCTGAAAAACTGTATTTGCTTTGCTTTTGTCGGCATAAAGTAAACTGTTTATCATAACAAAGGGAGGACGTTGCGGAATGAGGTCTAAAACGGAAATAGTATCCATAAACTGTTTTATATTATATCAAAAATTCTCGTTAATAAGGTTTTTTTTATTCATCGAAAGTATACAAAAGTATAAAAAAACATGTTTGACTCTTTCAATATAGACACATTAATAAAAAAAACATATTTTATTCATTTATTTTTCCCCTCAATTAACGGTAAAAAAAAGCTTAAGCGAAAGGCGGGATTTTGTCGGATGGGACACATGTCCTATCTTCATTAAAACTTCGTTTCTATCTCTTTCCCTGGAGTCCCCATCCTTGTTGAACTGAGTCCCCATCCTTGTTGAATTGAGTCCCCATCCTTGTTGAATTGAGATTGCATTCTCGTTGGGTTGAGATTGCATTCTCGTCGAGCTGAGATTGCAATCTCATAGTTAAGAGGATGAGAGCCGCTATTAAAAACGTCGGTTTCTAATGAACGGAAGTACGAGATTTCTTGCTAACGACAAAAAACGTGGATATTATTTAACTTTACACACCATGATACTGTGTCCTAATCCCAATCCATCGTGAATGCTTTCCACACATAATCCGGCATTATTTACACAACGTTCCATATCGGCAGCAAAATACATTTTGCTGTTTCCATTAGCCATTGCGGTGAAATACAGACTAATTTGTGTCAAACAGTAGGAAGCTGTTTCAAAACGTTGACGATCCCAAAATGTTTCCATAATATAGATTCGACTATTTGCCTGCATAGAAGCCGCAGCACGATGCAAGATACCGGTAACTTCTTTTTCAGAGAAACAATCCAGAAACTGGCTCATCCAAATCACATCAAAACCTTTGGGAAAAGGGACATTTTCATCCAACAGATTTACGCCGTGTCCGTGAATGCGCTCGGCTCCGTTTTTGTTAACTGTTTGTTGTCGCATCATTTCCAATTGCTGCGGTAAATCCATAATAGTAACATTCACTTCTTTATTGTATTCCACGCATTTCGCCGCAAAACGTCCGGTATTACCCCCTACATCCAATATGGTTTTAGGATTGTTTTTAAACACTATTTCCAAAGCCTGTTCAAAAGAGCCATCGGAATAAAAATGGTCGAATCCGAACCAACTTTTCTGTACATGTGCCGGTAACTGTGAAAGCCCTTCGTAAATTGTTGGCCAATTACCAAAAACTTTTAATCCTTCGGGTTTGCCATTTAGAATAGCGGCTTCCAAATCGAAAGTTCCTACATAGTTTACATCGTGATTAAAGTCCATATTAACTCTAGCCATTTCATCGTGAAGGAGAAACCAGCCGGCTTTCGCTAAAAAGAATTTCTCGTCTTTGAGTAGGATTGTTCCAATGGTGAGGGAGGATTCTATCAAGACCTGTGCCCCGTAACGACTTAATTGCGTTTTTTCAGCAATTTCTTCCAATGTCAAGCCGTTTTTATGGTCATCGAGGAATTGAAAAATACCGAATTTTACCATTAAACGGGATACTTGAAACACGATGGGACCGAAGACTATTTCTTGTGCCAAGCGCTGGGCTTGGAGAGCTGTAAATCGTTCTTTGCCATATATTTCTTTTTGTGGACTTTCTAATTTCATATCGATGGTTTTTAAGATGAAACATTAAAATTGAAAAAGCGTGTAGTTATTTTCATGATTTTTATTCTTGATACCGATTATTTCCAGAAATCGTAATAATTAAACCATTGTTCGGGATATTTTTTTAGTATAGTTTCGAGTAAGTTAACATATTGTTTGGCAAGAAACTCGGCTTTTATCACCGATGACTTCTCATTTTCAAGGGTTTGCAAAGGGAAAACATAGGCTTGATACTGCAATCCTTTTTCCTTCATGATAAACATTGCCAATACGGGGGCCTTTAATTGAGCGGCTAATCGAAAGGTTCCAATAGGAAAAGTAGCGTCAGCTCCTAAAAAATCGCTTACATAATTCTTGGTACTCCCAAATAATCTGTCACAAGGCATAGTAACGATTTCGCCATGGTCTATGGCTTCCTTGATAGCAAACAAATGAGACATGTCGTTGCTAACCGGAATAAGGTTCACATTGGAACGTTGTAAAGATTTAATTCGTTGTTTTTGAAATTCTTTACCTTCGCCACCGAAAACAATGCCGTTAATTTTCTTTTTATCTTGTTTAAAACAATGTCCGATTAATTCAAAATTACCTATATGTGCACTGATAACAAAAAATCCTTTTTGTGTATCGGTTAAATCTTTGAAATACTCATTCCCTTGAACCGAAATAATAAATTGTTTATAATTACCGGCAAGCAAAGCAAATTTATCAAGAACGATTTTTCCAAAAATCAAGTGATTACGAAATGTCGAAACAAAGGCTTTAGTTTTGCTTTGGTGATGACGGAATCGGAAATACGAATAGATGGCGAAATAGCCTTTGCGCGCAAATACCAAATAAAAAGGAATGACTCCAAAAAGTACAGGATATAAAAAAGAAACGTTAATGATGGTTAAAATCCAAAATAAAAAAACTTGTCCAAAGCGACCGCCTCCGGTAGTTCCGTCCCATTCTTTTTCTTGGGGTGACATTATTTATTGCTGATTAACTTTACTTTCTATATAATCGTAAAATTCGGATAAGGTTTTTACATTTGCCATTTCTTCCGGTTTGATTTTAAATCCGAAGTTACGTTCTACAATGACGACAATATCAACAAAATCAAGACTATCAATATCCAAATCTTGTTTTAATTGAGCATCTTCTTTTATTAAGTTTTCTTCAATTTCTATCTCTTTTATTAAAAAATCATTAACGATAGTAACAATCTCTTCTCTTTTCATAAATTTAAACCGGTTATGTAATTATAATTTCAATGTGCAAAATTACACATTTTACCTATGTAAAATAGGTGTATTTTTTATTTTTACCCGAAAATTATATTTTTTTTACAATTAACGCACTGTTTGTTCCTCCAAAACCAAATGAATTAGATAAAAATACATTCATTTTTTTATGAATGGTTTTATTCACAATATTGATATTTTTAGAGGATTCATCAGGAGTTTCAAAATTGATATTAGGAGCTACAAAATCATTTTGCATCATAAGGATAGAATAGATAACTTCGCTGGCTCCTGCCATCCAACATTCATGACCGGTCATTGATTTTGTGGAGCTGACTTCCGGTTTATAAGAGCCAAAGAGCTTATCAATAGCCACTGCTTCAAATGCATCTCCTTGAAGTGTTGAAGTAGCATGGGCATTGACATAGTCAATGTTTTTGGCAGACAAAAGAGCATCTTTCAAGGCTCTTTCCATAGCTATCATGGAACCGATGTCGCTCGGTTGTGAAATATTATTTCCATTCGATGAAAAGCCGTAGCCTATGATTTCAGCAAGGATAGGAGCGCCTCTTTTCACTGCATGTTCATATTCTTCGAGGATAAGGGTGGCAGCTCCTCCACTGGGGACTAAGCCGTCTCGATTTGCATCAAATGGACGTGACGCTTTGGTAGGATCGTCGACACGAAGAGAAAACACACTCAAGGCATCAAAGCTTCCCATGGATAAATAATTCGTTTCTTGCCCTCCGCCGCAAATAACCATATCTTGCAGCCCGTTACGAATAAACATCAATCCAAGTCCCAAAGAATGTGAACCGCTGGCACATGCTGCACTGATGGTCATGTTTATTCCTCTTAATTTAAAAATTGTCGATAAATTCATGGTAATAGTAGAATTCATGGATTGGAAAATAGCTCCGGATCCCATCAACATCGTATCTTTTTTTTCCAATACAATGGCGTGAGCATCTATCACTGCCTTAGCGGAGGAATCGTTTCCGTAAAAAATACCTACTTCATTATTTTCCAAATAATCCATATCTATCTTTGCTTGTTGCAGCGCTTCGATTGTCGCCATATACGCATATTCTCCTTCTTCGGCAAGACATACTCGAGCTCGTCTGTCTAACAAGGCCTTTAAGTTAGGTCGTTCTACTATTCCGGTAAGTGGCGAGCGATAGCCGTATTCAATCCGCAAAGGATCAATGCCAATACCTGAATTACCTTCATACAAAGATTTTGTAACTTCTTCTTTATTCTTCCCGATGCAAGAATAAATTCCCATTCCGGTAACAACAACTCGTCTCATTATATATTATTGTTTATTATTAAAATACAATATTATGTTTAGGTATAAAGCCCTCCATTGATGGATATAACTTCGCCAGTAATATAAGCAGCTTTTTCCGAAGCCAAAAATTCTACCACAGCAGCTACTTCTTCCGGTTTCCCAAAACGTCCTACGGGAATCATGGATTTAAGCGTATTTTCGTCCAGGTCTTTGGTCATATCGCTTGTAATAAAACCCGGTGCCACCGCATTCACAGTAACTTTTCGGACACCCACTTCCTGCGCAAGCGCTTTAGTTGCCCCAATAACAGCGGCTTTGGCAGCCGAATAATTGGTTTGTCCGGGGAGTCCCTTAATCCCTGATAAAGAAACCACATTGATAATTCTTCCGAATCGTTTGGTTAACATATCTTTCAGTAAACGTCGCGTAATATAGAAAAAACCATATAAATTAGTGTTTATTACATTGTTCCATTGTTCATCTTGCATAAATATCATCATGGTATCTAAGCGAATTCCGGCATTATTTACCAAAATGGCAATGTAATCATCGGGATGCTTTTCTGTCCATGAAAGGACGGCTTGGTCCACGGCTTCTCCGTCGGAGACATCGAAAGGCAAAAGTTCGGCGCTACCTCCTTTTTCTTCAATGCATTTTTTAGTTTCCATGGCAGCAGCTTCATTGGACATATAATTGATAATTATCGAATAACCTACTTCTGCTAAGGCTATACATATCGCCCTTCCTATTCCTCTCGAACCTCCCGTTATTAAGGCATATCTCATAATTTATTTATATATTTATTTCCCGCGTTTTTAAATAATCGCTTAGTTTTTCTATTTCTTTGTATTTAGGCGTATCCTCAATAAAAACAGGAACACATTCCCTTATTTCTTGGTATACTTTTCTTGAACCGGATGCCATTTTCATTTCAATTTTCAAATAGTCAATCGCTTGCGCCAATGCCATGAAATGTATGGATAAAACCTGAAATGAATTTTCAATGATATGTTTTGTCAGTAAGGCAGAATTGGTGCCCATGCTAACAATATCTTGATTATCATTATTATTAGGAATACTATGTACATACATGGGATTGGATAAGGTTTGGCATTCAGCGGTAGTAGAAGTAGCCGTAAACTGTACTCCTTGCATTCCGTATTGGAGACCTAAAATGCCTAAATTAACAAAGGGCGGTAATATTTGGTTCACTTTATCATGAAATAGATAATTCATTTGTCGTTCTATTAACATGGTTAATTTTGTTATCGCAATTTTAAGTTTATCCATTTCGAAGGAAACATAATCCCCGTGAAAATTACCTCCGTGATACACGGATTGAGTTTCACAATCTACTATCGGATTATCATCAACGGAATGAAATTCATTTATTAAAACTTTTTCGGCATTATTAATTTCGTCCCATATCGGACCCAATATTTGAGGAACACAACGTAAAGAATAATATGGTTGGATTTTATGTTGAAACACTTCTTCATTGTGTTTATTATACATTTCTATTTCTCGCTTTCTCAAACACTTACTTCCTTTGGAAAAAGATCGCATGGTTTCAGCTATTTTTTGTTGCCCTTCATGATTTTTTAAACCATTTAGTGTTTCCGACATAAAATCATCATAGGAAGAGGCAATTTCGTTCATCATCACCGAAGCAATGATAGCCCAGTTTACTAATTTCTTGGCATAGATTAAATTAACAAGACCTATTCCTGTCATCACAGCAGTTCCATTAGTAAATGCTAAGCCCTCACGAATATAAGGTTGAAGGGCTTTTAAATTTTCTTTTTTCATTACCTCTAAGGTAGGGTATTTTTCCCCTTTATAGAACACTTCCCCTTCTCCAATGATCGTTAACGCTAAATGCGCTAATTGAACCAAATCGCCACTGGCACCTACACTGCCGTGTTCTGGAATATAAGGTGTAATATCCTTATTGATAAATGATTGTAATAATTCTAAGGCTTCCAAATGTACGCCCGATTTTCCTTTAATAAAGGTTTGAAACCTACAAAGCATTGCTGCTTTTACATATATTTCCGGTAAAGGCGTACCGGCACCACCGGAATGACTGCGAATAATATTATACTGTAATGATTTTAAATTTTTATCATTAATTCTATACTGTGCCATCGGTCCAAATCCCGTGTTAACACCGTAAATTACTTTATCTACAACAAAATTTTTCAAAAATTCATAACTTTTCTCTATTCTTTCTTTATCTTCCTTGCTAATTTTTAATAGCTTATTATTAAAAATTATTTCTTTAATCTCTATTAGATCAAATTGTTGCATATATATAGTGCTTATAAAATTATTTCTGATTACGTTTGCAAAAGTACATGAATTTTCTATAATTATAAACACTCATCAATAATTTTCTATTTATATCATTTTTTAGTGTTATTATTAATTTTTAAGTACTTTTGCAATATTAACATAAAAACATTCGGAGATGAAAAAAGTAAGTAATATAATTTTTTGTGTATTTTGTATTTTTATAGAAACCTCATTCGGCCAACAACCCATTTCTACGTCTAATAATGCAAATCAAATGGGTGTTCCTCCTGTAATTATATACAAAACTAAAAAAAATTACACTAAAAATGTTGCTGTGATTATGTCTGAAGATAAAACACAAATTCTTTCTTATCCCGACCCTAGCGATGTGTTTAAAAATGGAAATTATTGTTATCCTACTCCTTTAAAAAGAAAATTTTTACTGGATAACAGAGGTATAAATAAAAATGTTGTTTTTCTTTCCATGACGTACGAAGAATATGCAAAATTAAAATCCCCTCCTTCTCTTGAAGATATGGAAAAAATGATACTAAACAAAAATCCCATTAAAAAAATGTACCAGTGTGGAAATAGATTTCAGTACCAAAATATAGTTGCTGAATTAAATCTCCTCATCAAAAAAAATTGCAAAACGTGCACGCAAATAAAATAAACGATACGAAAAGGCATTGTTAAAAACTATTTTTTTTATAATGATTTTAATAAAAAATAAAACATTGAATACTTGTTTTTTAATTAATAATACACTTATCAAAACCTATCAAAATAAAGAAATTCTATTTTTTCAACAGCAATAGTTTATTTAGCTGTTTGCAAATTTTTATAAAATGTTGATAAAATAAGAAATCCATTTTTTAAACAAAAATATGAAATTTTTAAACAAAAAATAGAAAGAAAATATAAGGGTATATGGAAAATATAAAAGACATAAATTTCAAATTAACAGAATATTAAAAACTTAAATAAAGTTTTAAACAATATTAACATACATTATCATTATCATTATTTTCTTTTATTTAAAAATATAATATTTAATAATAATACATTTTAAAAAATAATAAATTCAATGAATATTGAAGATAAAATTAAACGATTAAAAAAAGAAAAGAAAGCAGTAATTTTAGCTCATTATTATACACCAGGAGAAGTACAAGATATAGCCGACTGTTTAGGAGATAGTTTAGCCTTATCACAATATGCTGAAAAAACAGATGCTGACATAATTATATTTGCAGGAGTTTATTTTATGGCAGAAACGGCAAAAATATTAAATCCTACAAAAAGAGTGTTTCTCCCGGATTTAAATTCACAGTGTTCTTTAGCAGACTCTTGTCCGGCAGAATCATTTAAAGTTTTTAAAAATATGCATTCGGATTATATGGTTGTTTCGTATATCAATTGTACAGCGGAAATCAAAATGCTTTCAGATATTATTTGTACATCAGGGAATGCTAAGAAAATCATACAAGGTTTGAAGAAGGAAGAAAAAATAATATTTGCACCCGATCGTAATTTAGGAAATTATTTAAATAATGAGTTGGGAGTAGATATGTTGTTATGGGATGGAGCATGTCATGTGCATGATACGCTAAAAGTAGAAAAATTGGTTGAAATGAAAAAAAACTATCCGAAGGCAAAAGTAATAGCTCATCCGGAATGTAAACAATTTATATTAAAATTTGCAGATTTTATAGGATCCACAACAGCATTGATAAACTATGTAAAACAATCAAAGGATGTGCAATTTATTGTAGCCACGGAAACCGGTATCTTACATGCCATGCGAAAAGAAGCACCCGGGAAAGAGTTTTTTATTTTAGAAAATGAAAAAACATGTCAATGTAATGATTGTGAATATATGAAATTAAATACATTAGAAAAAATTCATGCCTGTTTATCGGAAGAAAAAAATGAAATTTTGTTGGATCAAGAGACAATAGAAAAGTCAAAAAAATCTATTATACGAATGCTTAATTTGTCATGAAGTAAACATAAAAAATGATATTTTTGCACAATTTTTAAAAAAAGTAACTTATAATACAATTAAAAAATGGGAAGAGCATTTGAATACCGTAAAGCGAGAAAGTTTAAAAGATGGGGAAATATGGCACGTGTTTTCACGCGTTTAGGTAAAGAAATAACTATGGCAGCAAAAGCCGGAGGAGGAGATTCAGAAACCAATCCTCGTTTACGGTTATTGATTCAAAATGCACGTTCGGAAAACATGCCTAAAGAAAATGTGGAAAGAGCCATAAAACGTGCATTTGAAAAAGATACAAGTGATTATAAAGAAATAGTATATGAAGGATATGCACCACATGGTATTGCTTTAGTAATTGAAACGGCAACCGATAATCATCAACGCACCGTTGCTAATATTCGTTCTTATTTCAATAAATTCGGAGGTTCTTTGGGAACTCAAGGAATGTTGGATTTTATGTTTGAAAGGAAATGTAGTTTTAAAATCCTTGCCAAACCGGATATAAATATTGAAGAGTTGGAACTTGAATTAATTGATTACGGGGTAGAAGAAGTATTTGCCGAAGAAAATGAGATAATGATTTATGCAGAATTTCAAAGTTTCGGACCTATACAAAAGTATTTAGAAGAGAATAATTTTGAAATACAAACATTTCAATTTGAACGCATCCCTACTGATGTAAAAGAATTAACGGAAGAACAAAGGGCTGAAGTAGAAAAATTAATAGAGAAAATAGAAGAAGACGATGATGTTACGAATTTATTTCACAATATAAAGTGAGATAAATAATTTTATTCGATATTTTCATTTTGAACTATATTAACCAATACTTTATCAATACGAGCTCCGTCCATTTCTAAAATTTCAAATTCAAATTTTTTCCATTGTAATTTCTCTCCTACTTGAGGAATATGCTCGGTTATTTCTAAAATAAGTCCGCTTAAGGTATTATAATCATTATCGGGAAATAAATCTTCCATATCGAAATGAGAGAGAAAATCATAAAAAGGATATTGACCGTCGGTTATCCAAGCATTGTCTTCTTTTTGAATAATAGTTTCTTCATTTTCTTGTAGATGACCTATTTTTCCTACTAAAGCTTCCATTATATCAACTGCAGTAATCATTCCTTGTAAAGAGCCGAATTCATCGATAATGAAAGCATAATAAATTTTAGATTCTTTAAAAAGTTTTAATACATTGTAAGCACTTGTTGTTTCGGGTATGTATTGGGGCGGATGAATGTATTTTTTAAGATCATAATGATCCTTAGATACACAATTGAACAAATCGCGTAAATATACGACTCCCAATAATTTATCTATATTACCATCAATAACCGGATAATAACTGTGCATGTAATTATAAATAATAGTATTGATTTTTTCAATAGAATCGTTTATATCGAGAAAAATTATTTCATTTCGGTACGTCATCAGAGATTCAACATCTCTATCTCCCAAGTCGAAAACTCTTTCTACGATGTCTTGTTCTACTTCTTGTATTTCACCATCACTGGTACCTTGTTCTATAGCAGCTAATATTTCTTCTTCGGTTATTTTATTGTCGTCTAATTTCTTCAGAGAAAAAATACGCATAATTAAAAATCCTGTTTTTGTAAATATCCAATGTAGCGGAAAAAAAAGTTTAGAAAAGAATATCATAAAACCGGAAAATTTATATGAAATTTTTTCGGGAAAGAGTAAAGCAATATTTTTCGGAAGAAGTTCTCCCAAAACGAGGCTAACGTAAGTTAAGAGTATGATAATAATTGAAATAGCTAAAATACCGGCATAAGCATAAAGGCTGGGAACATCTAAAAAAATATTTTTTAGATATATAATCAATGAATTTACACTATAAATGCCAATAAATAAAGTGATAAATGTTATTCCTATTTGAATAGAGCCAATAAAATTTTCAGGATTATCAATTAATGATAGTGTTTTTTTGGCTATTTTTTGGCTATAGGTTTCTAATTTTGATTTACGAGTAGAAAGTAAAGCATATTTTAAAAAAGTCAAAAAACCGTTAAATAAAATTAGCAATAATATAATTAATATCTCCATAGATATAAAGATAATAGGTTATTTTTAAGAATATAATAGTATTTTTTTAATAAATTATGGGGCTCGTAATAGTCGTCATCGTCCATTAATACATCTTGATTGATATGCATGCAAAATTAGTATTATTTTAAATGCATTTGATAATTTTTTGATAAAAATTAAAAATTAAATTTTAATTGCGAAGTAAATAAACGAAAAGATTTCCGATGGTATTCTGTAATACCATGATTTATAATTGCATTTCTATGCTCACTACTTGGGTAGCCTTTATTTTTATTCCAAGCATAGAAAGGATATTTGATATGTAACCCTTGCATATAATCATCACGATAGGTTTTAGCTAAAATAGAAGCAGCCGCAATGGATAAATAAGTGGCATCGCCTTTAACAACACAAAGATAAGGGATTTTTAATGAAGAATGAAAATGATTTCCATCGATAAGCAAAAAATCAGGTTTTACATTTAATGTATTTACGGCAATATTCATGGCTTTGATGGAGGCTTGTAAAATATTAATTTTATCTATTTCGTCTGCATTAATTTTCGCGACAGCCCAGCAAAGGGCATCAGTTTCAATAACAATTCTAAGCTCATTTCTTTGTTTATCAGATAATATTTTGGAATCTTGAATGAAACTGTTTGAATAATTGGGAGGAAAAATAACGGCTGCAGCAAATACAGGACCGGCTAAACATCCTCTTCCGGCTTCATCACATCCGGCTTCAATTTGATTGATGTTATAACATGATTTAAGCATAAAAATGTGTTAAAGAAAAAATATTATTTTTTAGTACCACTATATAAAATACCTCCCATTGATGATAAAAGAGTTAAAAATAGAATAAACCCTATTGCTTGTATTTCTCTAAATAAGAAACAAAAAAGTAATCCGAATAATGAACTAAGAAGGAAAAAATAGTATTTTTTGCGAATAAAAATATTCATATTGGCAGAACGAGAAAAAATAGAATATGAAAAAATTAAATATAGAATCAATAAAAATGAATATAAAATAATTTGATAGCCGATATAACTAAAGAAAATTGTAATTTTAAATTGGGAAGTGTAAGCTGCCAATAAAGTATCAAAATCTTCAAAATCAATAAAATATAGAATACTAAAAAAATAAATACACGTAATAATTAATCCTAAAAAAGGAAGGATATAGTTACGCCAATTATAAAAATTATTTAATATGAATATTAAATAAATTAGTAAAAAATAAAAAATGAAAGGGGCATAGACTAAAATAATTAAACCGCAAAATATTCCGAAAACGATGCCATTTTTTTCTTTATAGTCTTTCTCACTTATTTTTAAAAAGGGAGGTATTAAAAAAAGTATAATAAGACTATTAATGAACAAAGGAATAAAAAAACTTGTTTTTAAAAAGAATAAAAATAGCAACAAATAAAATATTGCAGGGAAATATTTATGTAGTTCTATCAGTTTATGTTTTCTTAGTATAAATGTTAAAAGAAGGGCATTTACAATAAAAAGAATAAAAACAGCTGTTTTAAAAAACCAATAATATTTTCCATAAACATTTATCGTATATTGACCTAAAAAATTAATATTGTCTTGTGCAAAAGGATAAATTTTATTTTCAAATACCAGTTTTAATAACCCTAAAACAGATAAAATAAAAATTAGGATTCTTTGCAGATTTTTTTTATGTACAGCTTTTTTAAATAACATATTATCCGTTTATTAATCCAACTTTGTTATTTGTAATTATTATTTCTGTTTGAAGTCCGAAAAGTAAAGCTCTGTTATCGTTTAAATGCCCTGCAGGAAATCCAAAACATATTGGATAATCGTAAGAATGAACATGTTCCAAAATAATTTCTTCGGCAATTTTCCCGTAGGAGATGGTATTATCGTTCATTTGACACATACCGCCAACCATAAGAGCCGCCAGATTATTAAGTTTGTTACTACGTTTAAGATTCAGCATCATTCTGTCTATATGATAAAGGTATTCATCTAATTCTTCAATAAATAAAATCTTACCTTCCGTTTTAATATCAGAAGGAGAGTTATTTAAAGCATAAATTAAGGAAAGATTTCCTCCACATAATTTACCTTTGGCTGAGCCAATTTTATTAAAGGGATGAGGAGAAATTTCGTAGTGTATTTTTCCATGAAATAAAACATGCATCATACTTTTAATGGTTTCGGTATCAAATAATTTTTTTGATATGTTAATAGGCATGGTGCAGTGTAAACTTGGAAAACCCAAGCGATGAAGATGAGAATGAATTACGGTTGTATCACTATATCCGCATATCCATTTCGGCGATTTCATAAATGCTGAAAAATTGAGCATATCAATAATGCGTAAATTACCATAGCCTCCTCTGGCGCAAAAAACAGCTTTAATATTGGGATTATCCAATGCTTCTTGAAAATCGGAAGCTCTTTCTTTATCTGTTCCGGCAAATTGATGATATTTTTTATCAATATTTTTGCCTAAAACAACCTTTAATCCATAAGATTCAAAAAGTAAAATACTATCTTCCAGTTCTTTTTGTGAAATTTTACGAGCAGGAGCAATGATACTTAGGCTGTCTCCTTTTTGAAGTGTCGGTATGATCATTTTTATTTTAAATTATTGAATAATAATTGCAAAAATATCATTTTTTTAAATTTAATCGTTATAAATAGTATAAAATAAAAAATTTTATAAAAATAATTGTTTATATATTTTTTTTAGTTACTTTTGCATGTCAAATTATTATTAACCAAAAAAAATTGTATCATGTCAGGAATTAACAAAGTTATTTTAGTCGGGCATTTAGGAAAAGACCCGGAAGTAAAAACCATTGAAAGCGGAGTTAAAGTCGCAAAATTTTCTTTAGCAACCACAGAAACTTACAAAGACAAGTCAGGTGAACGTAAAGATGTAACTGAGTGGCATAATATTACTTGTTGGAGAAATTTAGCTGAAATAGCTGAAAAGTATCTTACCAAAGGTAAACAAATTTATGTTGAAGGCAAAATACGTTCTCGAAGCTGGGAAGACAATGGCGTAAAAAAATATGCTACTGATATAGTAGCAGATTCTTTTACTATGTTAGGGTCAAAAAGCGATGCTAACGACAATGCGGGAAAGTTCCCAACAAATGAACCACAAGGACAATCAATTAACGAACCGGAACTACCTCCTTTTATGGCAGAAGAAGAAGATTTGCCGTTCTAAGTATTTAAAAATGATGAAATGAAAATACAACCCATTGTATTTGATTTTTTATCACAATTAGAACAGAATAATACCAGAGATTGGTTTTCGAGTCATCGTAGTTTGTACGAAGAATCCTTGTCGATAATCAGCGTATTTACGAATGAATTAATTGAAAATATCGCAAAATTTGATTGTAATGTTTTAAAAGAAACTTCAAAAACGTCAATTTTTAGAATTTACAGAGACATACGTTTTTCTCCTAATAAAATGCCATTTAAAAATCATTTTGGAATTTTTATAAATAAAGGAGGAAAATCAAGTAAATACGCTGGTTATTATTTACATTTACAAAATGATACTTCGTTTTTAGCCGGAGGCTTGTGGTCGCCGGAGAAAGAAATATTATCACAAATCAGGCAAGAAATATATTATAATCCCGAAAATTTTCTTTCGATAATTCAAAATAAAGAATTTGTATCTACTTTTACTGTACTGGGAGAAGAAGATAAATTAAAAAAAGCGCCTAAAGGGTATCCTCCAGATTTTCAACACATAGATTTGTTGAAACGTAAGCATTATACAGTGGGGAAAACCATAAGCAATAAGGAAGTATTGGACCCCCATTTCATGGAATTTTGTGTAGATACATTCAAAAAAATGTATCCTATTAATAATTATTTAAATACAGTAATACAATATGAAAATAACGCATCAGACAATCATTGAATCTGCTTGGGATAATAGAGAAATCTTAACGCATATAAACACTCAAAACGCTATCAAAGAAACGATAGAAGCGCTTGATAAAGGAAAAATACGTGTTGCTGAAAAAATTAATAACGAATGGAATATTAATGAATGGATTAAAAAAGCCATACTGCTTTATTTTATAATCAAGGATATGCAGCTGATTGAATGTGAACCTTTTGAATTTCATGATAAAATACCATTGAAAAAAAATTACAAACAACAAGGGGTAAGAGTTGTCCCTCATGCTATTGCGCGTTATGGTTCTTATTTGGAAAGAGGAGTCATATTAATGCCTTCATATGTAAATATAGGAGCTTATGTAGGTAAAGGAAGTATGATAGATACGTGGGCAACGATAGGTTCTTGTGCTCAGATAGGAGCAAATGTTCACATCAGTGGAGGGGTAGGTATAGGGGGTGTTTTAGAGCCCGTACAGGCTTCTCCGGTGATTATAGAAGATAACTGCTTTATCGGTTCCCGCTGCATCGTAGTGGAGGGTGTAAAGGTAGAGTCAGAAGCAGTACTAGGAGCTAATGTAGTTTTAACACAATCAACCAAAATAATAGATGTAAGTCAAAAAAAAGCAGTTGAATATATTGGAATTGTTCCCGCAAGATCGGTTGTTATACCCGGAACCTATGAAAAAAACTTTCCTGCCGGTACTTTTTCGGTGGCTTGTGCCTTAATAATCGGGAAAAGAAAACAATCAACCGATAAAAAAACAACATTAAATCAGGCATTAAGAGAATACAATGTGTCTGTTTAAAATAATTTGATGAATATTTATTTATTGTGTTTTTTTTTGTACTTTTGTAAACATAACTTAATTGCTTTATAATTTAAAAATACATACGATATGAAAAAATTTATAACATTAATCTGTGTAATTGCATTTATGCAAGTCAATGCACAAGTTGTATTAAGAGAAAGTTTTGATGATAATCTTTTGCCCTCAGGAACCGGACAAGATTATCCGCTAGGGTGGACCCCATTAACGAAAATATCAGGAGGTTCATTATGGAGGATAAAAACAAGCTTCCCGGATGGTTCCACAGTAATAAAACCTATTGATAGAAAATATCTTGTCGGGTTTGAGGTTACATCAGGCAGAACGTATAATGAATGGCTGATTTCTAAAGAAGTAACCTTATTAAATACTACCAGAACCAATATAGTATCCTTTTATTCGTACCATGTATCGGATGGAACACATTCAGTTCGAATTTCAGATGATGGAGGAACAAATTGGGTTACTCTATGGACTGATACCAATACATTACCGCAACCTTATCCGGATAATAATTTAGATAGTACTACTTTAGATGTAGCTATTCCTGATTCGTATAAAGGTAAGAATGTTAAAATTGCATGGGTTTTTGAATCTCCTACTTGTACAAGTCCTTGGGCTTTTGACTTTATTTCGATTGAGGCTGTAATATCCGGAGTGGATATTGAAGCTTTAGCTTTTGTATCTCCTATGCCTCAAACAGATAGTTCAGATCTCTATGTTATAAATAAAGATATCCCTGTTACTATCAAAGTAAGAAACAATGGAAGAACCGATGCTTCAAATGTACCTGTTTCTTATATTTTGAATGGAGGAAGTCCTGTAAGTGGAATTATACCATTGGTAAAATCAAAAGAAACTGTTTTATATACCTTTGAAACGCCCATAAACCTAAGTGAACAATCCGTAAATACATTAAAATTTATTACAGCTGCTCCAGGAGATGAATTATCCGTTAATAATGAATCGGAAACTATTTCTTTTTGGGTAGGAGATGACAGCAATTTTGTTATATTCAATTTTGATGATCCAAGTCTTGTGGATTCAGTATATTGGGCTACATCGGATTATAAAATGTATAAACAAGATGCTGCAACCATGGCACAAAGTTTAAATTACGAATCACTTTTCGGTGATTTTGTTTGGAAAGTAGGAGTAGGAGGTGCAACTTTATTTCCTAAAGTTTGGGGAATATTTGCTGTTTTTTCATATTCACGTTTTGCTGAAGGGTTAAGTGTAGCCGCTGATAGGTGGCTTGTATTACCTCATTGTCATATCAATAATTCTTCCTATCCTGTATATTTACAGTGGAATGCCGCCTCTTGTTTTCAACAAAGTTATCCCGCATCACAATATGAATCCTATGAGGTTCTTATTTCAGATAAAAGTAATGAAATTGCCGATTTCACGAAACTACATGAAGTGTTATCTGAAAAATTCTTATCACCGAATGAACCTGTTTATCCTTATAACCGTAGCATTGATATATCAGCGTATAAAGGAAAGGATATTTATGTTGCTTTTCGTTTAACAACTAATAGCCAAGCTTCAAGAGGAATGTTTATTTTAGATAATATTAAAATATTAGGGTCTGCCTATGTAATTGTCGATTCTTCTGCTATTGAAAATGTCAAGGTAGATGATGCTATCAAAGTATATCCGAATCCGGCAAATGATCAATTGAATATTTCGTCCGACAATATTATTCAAAAAATTGAATTTTACAATATGCTGGGA
>JAQVNO010000008.1 GCA_028703095.1 Bacteroidales bacterium | reverse complement strand
TTTTTGCATATCGAAATGCTTTAAAAAATGAACCAAACCTACAAGGCAATAAACTTACAATATTTAGAGGGGTGCATCACCGCCGGCTATTTATACGCTCCCTTCGGAGAGATACTCCAAGAGCATTTAGCTGTTGATAACCGCATCCCTAAATACGCCTTCAACGCCAAAGAGTTTGACGAAGAAAACGGCATGTATTATTATTCCGCTCGTTATTACGCACCACCGACTTTCATTAGTAGAGACCCGATGTTTGAGAAATATCCTTCTATTTCTCCCTATACCTATTGTGCGAATAATCCGATGAAGTTTGTGGATCCGACGGGAGAAGAAATAGCAATTGTTGGAGATGAAAATTATCAAAAAGCAGTTGGGAAAATATTATTAAATATTTATAATTCAGGTATAGCGGGAAAATTTTTAGTTACACAAGCAATAAAATCTAAAAAAACTTTTGTAATTGCAGATACGAAACAAGGAATAGAGTGTGGAATTTATGAAAATAAAAATGCCTCAGTTCTTCCTTTTAATCTTGAAGAAGCTAATGGAACTTATGAGGGAAAAGATGGAGGTGCTAAATTTACAGCAGAATCAACACTTGCACATGAATTAGCTCATTTTGTGTTTCCACAAAATGGGTTTTTATTAAAAGATGGTAAAAGTACTTTAATTCGTGCGGGTGAAGTTGCTGCAGTAGAATGGGAAAATAGAGTACGAAAAGATCTTGGAATGGGGATGCGTAAGAAATATGATGGAATGTATGTTTACGGCAAAGAAATCATATCAAGCAAATATAATGGATATTATAATTTAAAAGATAAAGAAAACTATGGGAATACTAACTTCTCAGTTCCATCTCAGGGTAATCTTCAAATTTCAACAGAAAAAAGAGGTACATATTATATGTATGGTGGTTATTTTGATAAATATCTAAATAATCCAGGTAGTAAAACACAAAAAAGATTAAAATTTTAACAATGAGAAATTTGAAAAGGATTATATATGTACTTTTTTTCTTTCAACTTTATAGTTGTAGCAATGATAATATCTATATATGTAATTTAATTGATTTAACCGAATGGAATAAAGTTACGGATTCAATTATAAGAGAAAAAATACATTTAGATACTATATTAATATTTAACAAAAATAGACCGCCTCTAATAATGAGAGATGGAAAAACGATTGTTAATTCGTATGAAGAAGATATGAAATTTACTTTATCATTTAGAAAAAGGATATTAGAAGTTCTAAGGCAACAAAAACTATTATTAAATGTTAAATATTTCTATGTTTATGAATTTTATGGTTATACAACTAATGGTTATGAGTATAATATTCAAATAATTGATAATAAAAAAAGAATTTATGATTTTGAATATAATGAATCATTGGATAGTATGTTTATAAAAAAAATTGATTATTTTAAATATTGGAATGATTATTTGTATCTAAGTGATGAGAATTTTTATTCAGAAGTTGAAATGGGAACTATGACAGGGATTTCGATTGTAACATTAGTTAAAATAAATAAGAAAAATAAAATTTCTTATAACATTAGAAGTGTTTGTGTTAGGTAATTGGTAATTTACCATCTATCCCTTTTATTATAAGTGTTTGGATTAAATTTAATGTAGTTAATTCTAAGGATAAAAGAAAAAAACAAGGCTAAAGCAAAGCGATGAAAAATTATTCCGTCAAAAACAAAAATTATTGCGTCAATAATGAAAAATATTGCGTCAATAAATTAATTTATTGCGTCAATAATTTTGGATTTGATATTCAACCCTTTGGATGTGCTCAATTAGCCTCTCCGCAAGGGAGTTTGAATTTTGTGAATCCCTATCCCGATTTGTGTAATTTGCAGGGCAATGCCCAAGAAACGGAATTATTCTACTACCACCCCGACCATCTCGGCAGCACGGGCATGGTAACGGATAACAGTTCCATCATTTCTCAGGGCTTCCTATATGCACCTTTTGGCGAAATCATAAGCGAATACACACCCGGCTGGGAAACCGACCGCATCCCAAAATACGCCTTCAACGCCAAAGAGTTTGACGAAGAAAACGGCATGTATTATTACTCCGCAAGGTACTATGCCCCACCAACGTTTATTAGTAGAAACCCGATGTTTGAAAAGTATCCAAGCATAAGCCCTTATACCTATTGTAGCAATAACCCAATAAATAGAATAGACCCAAGTGGTGAGGATGATTACGAAGTAGATTTAGTAAACAAAAAAATAACTGTTGTAGATGGCACCCAAGGTCAGCCTGATAGATTTGTTGTAAAGAATGAAAAGGGAGAAAAAATTTATAGTAACCCTTATGACAATGGAACTATTAAAAAGTTAGATAGTAAAATTGAAGCTTATGCTGTTACAGGGGATAATAATGGCAAAGAATTGTTTGAGTTTCTCGCAAAACATACAGGGAATGAATTTGTACATATTCAATCAGGTGAAGGAGGAGAAGAAAACGGGAACAATTATCTATTTACAACTTTTAATCCTGGAGAGTCAGGATTTGATTTAAGTGTAGTAAAAGGTAGGGTAAGAGAAATAAATCATAATCATACAGATGGTACTACTTCATATTCAGATAAAGACCAAGATGCATTGTTATTATGCCAATGGTATAATTATAGAATAGAAGGAAGATTCCCATACAAAGGTTCGGACGCAAATATGCCTGAAAGTAATATATTTAATGTAGGTAAGGGTTATACTCCTTACTTTTCAACAAATATGTTAAATACGTTTCGAAAAATGATGGAATCTAAAACAAAACCGTAGAAACTAAAGTTTATAGTTATAAATTAATAAAAACAATATCATCAAAATAAAATAATCCATGAAGAAAAGTTTAATTATGTTAATTTTTATTCTTTTTATATTTAACAAACAGGCTAAAGCACAATATCATTCATTATTTGATACAATTTTTTTGTATATACCCGAATTAATGGTAAATAATTCTTTTTTGTATGATTTGGATACGATGTTCAAAAAATCTTATCTTTGCGAAATCGAAAGCGATAAAAATTTCACAATATATGTAAAACAAAATAGTGAATATAGTTATTTATTCACTATAATACAAGCTCCATTGGAATACGGCAGGATTGCTGGAGCAAAAGGTTTTTTTAAGATAAACGATACATTTTTTTTTGTGAAAGGGAAAGAGTTGTTGCCTGAATTTCCCAAAGGAATTTTTACGATAACAAATAATCAACAGATGTTTTACTACCTAAAATTAAAACCTGATTATGAAGGCTATATTGGTTTTTTTGATGGAGAATGTTGGATAGATTTAGAATATAGAAATGAAACGTTGTTTTTTTTAAGAAAATATCGGTAATAAATTCTATGGATAAAAATAAAAGTATATTTTTTCAAAAACCCACCCCTCTAAATCTCCCCAAATGGGGAGACTTGCAAGGGCGAGAGGATTACAACAAATAATCATTTTTTTGTAAACCGATATAATTTATTTGTATTTTTGCAAACCGAAATCATATAAAAAATGAACCAAAGCTACAAGGCAACACTCTTACAATACGCGCTACCGCCAAGTCTCCCCATTTGGGGAGATTTAGAGGGGTGGAGTAGAGACCCGATGTTTGAGGAGAAACCAAGTATTTCACCATATGCTTATTGTGCGAATAATCCTGTGCTTTTTGTTGATCCTACAGGAGAAGATGAATATGAGTTTGATGAATTTGGAAAAATTACATGGAAAGCTCCAAATGATGTAGATATTTTTTACAAAGTGGATAATGAAGGGAACAAAATTGATGGAACTACTTTAACATTAGATAAAAAAGTTGTTACAGGACAAATAACTTTAAAGGGGAATGATGGCACTATGGTTAATTATTTAAAAGTTACAGGGGATGATGAGGCAAAGCAAATTTTTGAACATTTAGCAAATAATAGTTCTGAAGCTAAAACAGAATATGGATTAACAAGAATTGGAAATCAAAGCAGTGAACGAAATATGATAGGGGTAAATGCAAAACATATAGATGGGAAGACTGCTGCAAATAAAGTCCTTTTTCAAAGAGGATATACGATAAGAGAGGCAATTCATAATCATCCTACCGATGACAATACAATTTCTGAAGGTGATGTTTATATTGCTAAAATGATTCAAGATAAGTTTCCTCAAGCTAAATTTTACAATTATACTACTTCAAACAGTTATACTCCTTATGATAAAAAATCTATTGGGGTAAATGTTAAAATTACTTTGCCAGCTTGCATAATTAAAGCTACTCATTAAATTTATTTTGAAAAATGAAAAATATAAGTTTTTTTGTCTTAATAATTTTCTTAATTTCTACAAAATTTGTTTGTTCACAAAAGTATTCAAATATATTTATAAATGAAATAAACGTATTAAAGCCTGCTTTTTATCAAGTGTTGGATACTGTAATTTTTTTAGAAAAGCAATCTCCTTATTATTTAGATACATTATCGTACGGGATAATGTTATATAAAAGTATAACAAATAATGGAGACTCTATTTTGTGTTTCAAAATCGAGGGATATCCAAATAAAGAGATATTTATAGAAGATGATAGATCAGGTGGATATTTATTGTATAAAAATCATTATTTTTTTGTCACAAAAGGATTGGATTTATTAATTGAGTTTGTTTCAATAAAAAAAAATGGGATTTTTTTTAAATATTGTTTTAATTTTTCTCCTGATGAAGATGATAGATGGTCAAGTTATACATTTATATATTATGAGAATAGATTTATTTTATATAGTTATAATAAAAGATGGTAATCATGGGTAGTGTATCAAATTAGGGCATGGAAAAATAAAGGATTAAAAGACACAAGAATAAGAAATAAACAAGGCTAAAGCAAAGCGATGAAGGAATATGTAGTTAATAATTTTAAGGCAATAAACTATCAATACGCTGTGGGGCAACTCTCCACTTGTATTGATTTAGAAGAGTGTAGCCTTAAAACTATGATGTTTGAGAAATATCCTTCCATTTCACCGTATACCTATTGTAAGAATAATCCAATAAATAAGGTTGATCCGACGGGGATGTTTGATGAAGACCCTTCAGTTCATATTGATAAATTTGGCAACGTACTTGCTAACTATGATGATGGTGACAACTCTGTTTATTTACATGAGAACGCTTCAAAAACAGAGGTTGAGGCACAATATAGTCAAAATAATACAAGCGCTGGCGGCAAAAAAATTGGCGAATTAGGTGATAAAATAAATACAAAAGGCATTATGAAAAATAAATTAGTTTTAAGTCTTTCTAAGGCTATAAAGATGAATATTATTGATTATTACTATGCCGTGAAAAAAGATGGGGATTGGGATTTAAAAGACAATACAAATACTATTTGGGGAGTAGCATGGCAATACGATGACAAGCACGGAACTAAAACTAAATTTTATTTTGGCGGTTATACTAACATGAATGCTGCTGATGTAGGGAATTATCATGCAGGATTTACAGGAAGATTTGTTGGTGTTGTAGGTCTTCCAAAATATTTGCTATGTAAAGGGGCAGGGTTTGCTGAAACTTTAAAAGAATGGCAAGATGGTAGTAAATTTATGGCTATTCCAAGAGCAAACCAACTATTAACTCCTATGAATTTACAGTCTGGGGATAGAAACCGTGATTTTTATTGGAATACAACAGGAATGCAAGATGCGGATAATTTAAAAAAACGATAAAAGATAGATTTTATATGAAAAAATATATTTTTCCTTTTATTATTTTGTTTTTAACATCATGTAATGAGTCTATTAACTATTCGAAAGATAATCACAATACCACAATGGAATTTGCAAAAGGATTATACAAAGAAACATATCGCACTTATTCTGGCGGTGTTTATGGCGGAGATGTACATACTGCTTATTTAACCGATTCCTTAACATTCAGAAAATATTTAGGAAAGAATTTTGACCATGAACAAATACGGGTTGCCATGACAGATGATGAAACAGTGATGGTATATAAGGTAAATATTGAAGGAGCAACGATAGATACAATAAAAAAAGAATTTTACAATATATCTTCGTTAAAGGAAGAAGGAAAATTTGAATAGGTATTGAGTAGTGTCCCATGTTATGTATTTTCGATAAAGAAAAAATATAATAAAGAAATTCAAAGTGTTAAGAAAAAGTAGAGAGAAAAACAAGGCTAAAGCAAAGCGATGAAGGAATATATAGTCAATAATTTTAAGGCAATAAACTCGCAATATGCTATGGGGCAACTCTCCACTTGTATTGATTTAGAGGGGTGTAGCCTTAAAACTATGATGTTTGAGAAATATCCTTCTATTTCACCGTATACGTATTGTGCGAATAATCCGATGAAGTATGTGGACCCGACGGGGATGGATTATATTGTAAAAATAACTGGATTGTTGGCTAATGAAGCAACCGATCAATTAAAACAAAGTGCACCAAATTTAAATATTACAAGAAATGAAGAAACCGGAGAATTAAAAGCTTCAGGGAAAGCACAGACCCAATATGAACAACAAGTCTTAGATGCTATAAATAATCCAAATATTGAAGTTAATATTACTGCAGAAAATAGCAAATATAACTCCTGATGGAGCTGATTTTTATGGCGGTGCATTTCTTGGGACAGAATTTATTTTTAATGCATCTACAGCTGAAATTATAACATCAAATAAGCCTTTTATTATTGAAGAGCTTCCTTTGCCTGGTGTTAAAACAAATCAATTTGTTAATCCAGATAATTTAGAAAAAATAGATGGAGGAACAGGAAAAGGAATAATGCATGAAGTAACAGAATCTTACGAATTAGGTAAAATATCGATGAAATCACATCGAAATATTCAACCAGCATGGCATACGTGGAAAAATAATTCTGATGGGACTATAGTTGAAGATTATAGCCCAGATTATGATATATTTAAATATGTTCATGAAGTAAAAGCAAGTCCATGTCCTTAAATTAAATTAATTATGAGAAGAGTGGTTGTTTTAATGGTTCTATTGATTTCATTTCTGTTTAGTTCTGCTCAATATGATAGAATTTCAATAAAAGAGAAAGATACATTTGTATGTGTTCATAATTTATGGATACATATAGATTCGGTTGTAGTTACCCCATTTGATTCCTTGGATTTGGTAAATCAGCAGATAACTAATAATGATTTTGCTTTTTTAATTAATGATTCTACTTATTATGATTGTAAAGTACTAAAAATATCTAAGCTTTCTGAAGGATATACGATTCGTTTTGGTTTAAAAATAGGATGGAGAGATGTTTATGCTCAAGTCGTTACAACAAACGAAAAAAATAAACATTTCAAGAAAATTAAAGTTGGGAATACTTATAAAATGAAATTAAAACGATATTTTAATTATCCATTACATCGAGCTATTGAATATCCGCTTATTTATGATGTAATGTTAGGAAAAACTATTAACGGAGTATTGTCAACGGGACTTTTTTGTTACTTATTTGTATCACCAAATCTTGATGGATTATATTATATTGACTCCAATAATATAGATAAAATGGGTAAAGAAATTGAGCTTGAAAAAAAGTATATTCAAGATTTTGTATATCGTTTTGTTAATACCATTACTTTTAAAAAGGATTCAACTAATCTAAGTTATTTTATTGATTCTACATTGATCGTTAAATCTTTGAGAAAGCATCGACAGTATTTAAATAATAGGGGTTATGATTTTAATATTTATAAAATACCAAAACAAGTGCCATTCAGAAAATGGGCATTAGATAAAATTGATACTTCAAATTTTACTTCTTTTTTTTGGGGAATATTAAAGGTAGATTATCAATTACCTATATATATAGATTCATGTTTAAATTATGAAATAAATAAAAATGATATTTTAATAGATATTTTATATTATAAATATCCTTTATATACGGTTCGAGTTAAATGGAATAATCCTATTAAAAAAATAAATTATATTGTGATTGTAACAATAAAAGAGGATGATTATAAATTTAAAATAATAGGATTTAATCAGAAACGTAGGTAGTGAATTCGGGTAATTTCCCATCTATCCCTTTTATTATAAGTGTTTGGTTTTAAAAATTAATGTAGTATATTTTATGGATAAAAATAAAAGTATATTTTTGCAAAAACCCACCCCTCTAAATCTCCCCACTTGGAGCGAAGCGGAAAGCATGAGTACATTAATATAAAAATAAATTAGCTATACGAATAACTGGGGAGACTTGCAAGGGCGAGAGGGTTACCATACAATAATAGCACACGAATGTAACCCGATACTATAGATAAAGGGCAAATTTAGTGAGGGGGTGAATGGAAAATCACCCCCTTACTCTTAAAACGCAAAGAGATACACACACCCAAACTTAATTTTTCGGAACGAAAAAACCTCTCGGCACACGGGAGTCCGGACAAAAAAACTGAAAACGAAATCACCACATCACCCCTCCCCTCTAAAAACTCATTTCTTCACATAATTGTAATTTTATCTTTATACTATCGTAATTCATTGCATTTACTTTTGCAGCATAAAAAATTAAAAAGAAAAATTAAAAAAAAAAGAAAATGCAAGCATTCGTAAAGAAAACATTATTATTAGGTGTTATGTTGGGATTATGGAGTATTCTATCAGCCCAAGAAACAGAACAAACCCCTCTTGAAAAAGTAGAAAATCAGGTAGAAGAATTGAGCACTTCTGTCGGCTTTTTAAGTAAATTTAAATTGTCGGGGTATGTACAAGCCGATTTTCAAGGAGGACAAGAAAAATCAAAATTAAAAGTAGGTGCCGCTAAATCAGATGAGGAATCTACCTATATGCGCATGGGTATTCGTCGCGGAAGGGTAAAATTAACGTATTCCGATAAAATTGCCAACATGGCAACGTCGGGCGTTTTTCAAGTAGACATTACCGAAAAAGGAATCGGATTGAAAGATGCCTATTTTATGTTTACCGATCCTTGGATTAATGGGATTTCGGTAAAAGCAGGTGTTTTTGACCGTCCTTTCGGAAATGAAATCTCGTATTCATCAAGCTTGCGTGAATCGCCCGAACGAAGCACCGGATGTCTAAACTTATTTCCCGGAGAACGCGATTTAGGAGCGGCTCTGATTATTCAAGGACCTAAAAACCACCCTCTCAATGGACTTAAACTCGAAACCGGATTGTTTGGCGGGAATGGCATTAATCAAGATAATGATAATAAAAAAGATTGGATATCACATCTAAGCTATAAAAAAAGTTTCGATAATGTTCAATTCGGCTTAGGAGCTTCCTTTTACTACGGAAGTGTATATCAAGGCAATGATACTGTTTTCCAAATGAAAGACAAAGAATTTATCCTCAAACACAACGATGGTTTGGGTAATTATTCCGAAAGAATGTATTACGGTGGAGATGCACAACTATTGATTTCAACCGGATTAGGAATGACAAACCTACGCGTTGAAGTTATCAGCGGGAAACAGCCCGGCTTAAAAGAGTCATCTGCCAGCCCTTCGACTTCTGCATTACCCCAGGGGAAAACCTATCGCAGAGATTTTTTAAGTTTTGTTGCTTATTTTATTCAAGATTTCGGTCGTCATTCCATAGTATTGAAATACGACCAATACGACCCCAATATACAAGTTGCCGGTAACGAAATAGGTAAAGGTGGCACTACCAAAGGCGATATCATGAAACAAAACATAGGTTTTGGCTATCTTTTCCGTATCAACGCCCACCTCAGGCTGATGGGTTATTTCGATTGGGCAATGAACGAAACAACATCAAATCTTAACGGCTACGAAAAAGACCTCTATGATAATACCTTTACCTGTAGATTACAATATAAATTCTAAGAAAAAATAATTTTAAAATATAAAAAGAAATGAAAAAGATGTTTTTAACGATGGTTCTGATAACCATCACAGTAATTCAAACAAGTATCGCCCAACGTATCAAAGGCAGCGATACGGTATTGCCGCTGGCACAAAAAGAAAGTGAAACCTATATGAAATTGCATCCAAAAGCCCGATTAACGGTTACCGGAGGAGGCAGTGGCGTGGGCATTTCTGCCTTATTAAGCGGAACCACCGATATTGCCATGGCATCACGTAAAATGAAATTTGATGAAAAAGCCAAGTTTCAACAAGCAGGAAAAATGCAAGTAGAAAAAATCATTGCTTACGATGCATTGGCAGTTATTGTGAATAAATCGAATACTGTCGCTCAATTAACGCGCCAACAATTGGAAGATATTTATACCGGTAAAATCACCAATTGGAAACAAGTGGGAGGTGCCGATATGGCTATCGTTGTGTATTCCCGTGAAACAAGCTCCGGCACGTACGAATTTTTTAAAGAACATGTTATGAAAAACAAAAACTACAAAAATTCCGTACTTTCCATGCCCGCAACCGGTGCTATTATCCAGTCGGTAAGTCAAACCAAAGGCGCTATCGGCTATGTAGGATTGGCATATCTGAATAATGAAGTAAAAGCACTGAAAGTATCGTATGACGGAAAAACATTTGTACTTCCCAGCTTTGCCAATGCAAAAAATAAAAGCTACCCCATTGTTCGTCCTTTGTTTTTCTATTATGAAAAGAAAGCTGAAGCCAAGGTAAAGCCCTTTATCGACTATGTGCTTTCTGCTGCCGGACAAAAAATCGTTTCTGAAGTGGGATATATTCCATTAAATTAAGTTTTTATTAATTATTTAAAATAAAAAGAGGACTGTATGTTATGTTGTCCTCTTTGTTTTTATAAAGAAATAAAGTTATCTATTCCTTCACAAAGCGCTTGGTAAGTGTTCCCGTTTCTGTTTTAACTGCAATAAAATAAACACCGGGACATAAATTACTAACTTGTATTTCTGCATTGTTATTATTTATGGTATATTTTCCTACCTCTTTACCAACAATATCATAAATTCTTATCTCTTTTATATTATTGCATTTAACCGTTAATTTATCGTTCGCAGGATTAGGATAGATATACAAATTTGTTTCTGCATTACTTTGTTCGGTCAAAGATACATTTTGTCTTGAGTTATTGTCACCGCTATTTGAATTCGCAATATACATACACAAATCAAGCAAAGGGATATGAGGGTAGGTTGTTTCATACGTTGTGCTATAATATCCTGTTTCGATAGCTTGCGCTTTTAACGCTGCACCATTTATTCCCGAATTGGCTATACTGTTTAACGTTATCATTTCCCATGATGATGTTTCAATACTATCCCAACTCAAATTTTTTATTCGAAGACTATCTTTCACTTTAAACAAATTTACATAGTTAGTATATTCATTTGCATCGTAGAATTGATATTTTGTTGAAACAGCATTTAATGCGTTTAATGCCGACGAATAATTTTCCTCTTCATAATAACTTTCCGATAAAACATAATCGGCTTCAGGAGTACTATCTCGTAATAGCCAGTCGTGATATATATCTAAATCAATGATACTATCGCTATGAATATAATACATTGCTTCTTGACATATTCCCGATAATTGCGATTGTAAATCATTGATTTGAAAATATAAATTTACCTTTGTCTCTAAATCTTCAGGTACAATATAATTATAATAATACACAATCGAATCAATGAGTCTATAGGTAAAAACCGTATCAAGAGTTGGACGCCCATCATCATAATATATGGTGGTATCATAAGAGATTTCAGCACCATAATACACTAATGAGTCAACAATCACCGGATTCCCATTATAATAAACTTCCCAATCCAAATTGATATGATTATATCCGGCATATTGATTTTTTACCGATGTTAACATTCCATTGATTAACGTGTATTCATTGCCTTTGGTTATTTGCCAATCATTCGGTCTTTCTACATGTATATTCGGATTGATAATTCCTATTTGTTCACATTTATCACTTAATTTATATACCGTATCTATATTTGACGATATATTTCTTGGTGTTTGGTTATTGTTGTTATTTTTATAATAATATTGAAACTGGAAATTCATCGAATTCAAACTCGAACCGTTGGTTGAAAATACATTGTTGCAAGCATTATTGTTTTCGCCTTGTATATAGCGAATCGTTCCCGTTTCGTTTTCATAATCACCGACATAAATATCGGTATTATTATTTTCAAACCAATTGCAATAATATTGCAAACCAACAGTTCCGTTTTCTCCATCCGAATTTTTACCGTAGGCTATGCAAGCTGTACTTAAATTAGTAAAAAAGTTATGTTCTACTATATTGCTATTTATTCCCGATTTTATAATAATTAATCCGTAATTGCAATTATTGTCTCCGTTAAAATAATTATTGTCTATTTCAAATTTACTGCATTTTGTTAGCGACACTCCTGTAGTTGGTCCAAAATAGGGACTATACGGAATATAAAAGGTATCGGATTGAATATAGATTGCATCCGTTCCTTCGGCAAGTATTCCTATATTATTATCTTCAAAAGTGGTATTATTAATCGTACTCGCTTTTGTGCCTCCGTCTTTTATCTGTATTGCCGTATTAAAATTACTAATCGTACTTCGTATTCCATTGATTAATCCCAACGAATAATCCCTCAAAATAAATCCCGAAGATAGCGATTGTATAGCACTTCCCGTATGGTTTATACTTTCAAACGAACACCCCTCAAAAGTAACTTCTCTTACTTCTAACAAATTCACATGCTGCTTAAAATTTGATAGACTAAACAAAGCATTGTTATCAATTTTAAATGTACACAACCTAAAATAACTTGCATTTCTATTTAATGTTACCGTTCCTCTTTTAGTATGGCGAGTATACGGTCCGAATTCTACCGCTTTTTTATTATTAATAAACGATGCGTTCGTTGCTCTAACAATGCCACCACCGGCAACACACATTTCCGGAGCTATCCCTAACTTTTCTAATCCGACATTAATGCCACATTCTGCATTTTGTATTTCGGCGCCGTTGATTAACTCAACTACTCCCTGCAAACTATCGGCTTGTGTCGAATCGTTGGGATTCCCTTCTACAAATATTCCTTGCCATAATTCATCGGTACAAGCATTGGTTAATGTGCCTCCGTCAAGAATGAGTTTGCCGCCGGATTTGACATAAATCAAAGTATTTACCGTACAATAAATTTGACCGGTAACAGTCAATGTAGCACCTGATTCTACGGTAAGAGGCACAGCTAATAAATGATCCGTACCTGTCCAAGTAGTATTACAGGTAATACTTAAAGGGGTTGTAGAAATAGGAATAAGAGATAAAAACGTTCCACTCACTGAAACATTTTCTTGAATTGTGTACATCAACTTTCCTTGTGCATATACATTAACTGTAAGAGTACCATTTCCTGCACTAATGGGTGCTATAGTGATAGTATATCCATTTTGTTCGACAATTGCTAAATTAGAACTACAAGACCATTGATATGTGAACAAATCGGAGCGATAAATATTACAAGTATATGTATAAGTATTACAGGTACTAACATTAGTTTCTCCCGAAATTGTAATATCATGACCATACATAAATGCATAAACTACCGCTTTATGAGCATTAACTAATCCATAACCTACTTCTTCATGCCATGTTCCATTGGGATGCCCTGCATAAGTTTGGTAGGAGTACCCCCCCACTTTTTGAGCGGTAGATTCGATAATATTCCGTACTTGCAATTGGGTTAAATTAGAATTAGCAGACAAGATTAAGGCGGCAATCCCGGACACATGCGGACAGGCAGCAGATGTACCATTGAAATCTTGCCTGTAATTACCGGAGTTATAACCATAACTTCCTTCCCTGTCAATTGTAGGAACATTTGTACCGGGAGCAACAACATCCAATGAATCACCATAACAACTGCCCCCGAAACCCCATGGGTCGCAAGAATTCGGAACATTCTCTAATTTCCCCGATCTAATCCCGCATCTATCTACTCCTCCTACAGCAATTACATTGGTTAAACGAGCCGGAAAATCAACCAACCTGTTATCATTTCCAGATCCACAAACCACTACACACCCCGCTTCTGTTGCTTTATCAAAAGCGTCTGTAATCAAAGCATTTTCTATGGACCCTGACCATGAGTTGCTCAATATTTTTGCTTCATAATCTGAATATGCTTTGATTATTGAATTTGCAATTTTTTTTGCACTAAATGCCTTCATATTATTTTTAAATATTCGTATCGGAACGATTAGTGAATTAGGTGCGATCCCCGCTACACCAATACTATTATGTCTTGCAGATATGATACCTGCACAACATTGTCCATGATTGTGATTTGACCTTGGTCTACCTGTTCCGTCTCCATTGGCCGTATATCCTTCCAACACTGCGCATATTCCTCCTCCGTCATACAAATCTTCGTGTGGTTCTACTCCCTGATCTATAACAGCTACCTTTACAGGGATTCCCTTATTTCCAATGGCATTCCACAAAAACGCCCATGCGTTTTCCGCTTGAATATCAACATTATAACTACCACCACTCTGCCCCGTATTTTTTAATCCCCATTGGTTATTAAAGTAAGGATCATTGGTATTCACATTTATTTCACTGTAAAAATCAGGTGTCTAATATATTACCAGAGACGTATCATACAATAAATTCGATAGTGTTATAACATCAGTCTCCGTTTTGCAAATAATACTATATTCATTATCTCCTTCATCATTTACAGATACAATATCATAATTCTGAAGAATAGGCTGAATAATAGATTGAAAGAAAGTGTTGTTCTTTAGCTTAATCAGGACTTCATTCCTAAGCCAAATGTGTTCATTTTCTATTAATTTAGAATAGCTAAAAAAAGCAATATCATCGGAATTTATACTGATGGCTGCAATGAGAGCATCTTTGTGGATGAGAGGTAATGATAGACTGTTTATTATAATATTGTCATCTTCGTCATCTGCAAGTATTTCATCTGTTGAATTGGAAAACAACAGATGCAGATTATCAACGATAGCACCGTAATTTTCCATATTTTTTACAATGATATTAAGGGACGTAGAATCGTCCGTCCAATATTGGATAACTCCACCGGCATAATAAGATTGTAGATTGTAATTAAAATTTTGTGAGATTAAAGAATTAATCACAAATATGAACCCTAAAACAAGTAATATCCTCTTCATAACTTAGTCCTCCTTTTCTATACAGGTTAATTTATAAGCAGCACAACAGTCATCAGGCTGAATATGGTACCCTTCATATACAAGCTTGGCACATAATCTTACCTCTACCGGTGTTAAAGATTGATACCGTGAAGGCACCGAACCTGTAAAATATACATCACCTCCTCCTTCTTCTGTAAAAACAGCTACTATCTTTACTTCTTTATAGGAACACACCTCCTTATACACCGGTTCTTCCAAATATTGCCATGTGCCCGTCATTACTTCCGAACAATCGCAATCCTTTTGTTTTACACATCCGTTAGTTATAAGGGTTAATAACAAGATTGTTATACATGTAATTCTAAATAATTTCATAACTTTAAAATTTTATATATTCTATTATTTTTGTTTTTATTTATTATTTTCAAAAAATAAAAGCCTTTTGTATAAGAAAAAAAAGGTATTGAAATAGTTTCTTGAGAATGGATATTTACACTTAAAATCTTCTGACCAAAGGCATTATAAATTTGAATGTAAGAAATTTCATTTATATCATCTGATGAAAATTCCAACTCCAAATTGTTATATACCGGATTTGAAACTAAAATTTGACTTCTATTGTCCAATATCTTATTTAATGATACATTGGAATAATCGCATACATAATCCCCTTTGGAATATAATAATTCATTGTTTTCAAAATAACAACGTATTTCGCCATAGCCATAGCCAACCGTATTGGGAGCAGGAAATAATCCATTTAAATCTCCAAAGCGATCCGTAATAAGCCAATGTTTCCAAAGCATATTTGAATTTTTAACAACAAAACAAATACAACTGTCCCCGTTTAATAATGGCATTTTATATATATCCTTAATGAAAATTGTATCATTATATTTAGGCATCACCCAAAATTCGCCTTCTTGCTTACTGAAATCATACAATAAATAAAGTGTATCTTCTCATATTCATATATTTTATTACCTGAGACATGAATAAATTGTTGTAATAATGTATCCGTATTTAAGCCATCTTTTACATAACGTTCTATTATACCACATGATAGTGCATTTATTGTTGTGTCTTTTAAATATGTATATTTTCGATAAAAAAAGGTTTGTGTTTGATAAATGGAATTATTGTAATACCACTCCGCTCCAATCGGTGCAAATTCATTTTCATTTTGAGCAACTGAAACCTGTATAGAGCATATCATCCACAAACTAAAAATTATTAAAGTTATTTTCTTTAATCGTTTTAATATTATTGTTTTCATATTTAATTGGATTTTAAAATTTATAATACTGTTATCTATTTTTTTAATTTTGTATAACCTATTTTTTTCGCAAAGATATATATTTTTTTTAATACAAAACAATTATCAACAAATTTAACATTAAAATTCCCTTATTTCTCATTATTCTATAATTTTATTATTTCAACTATTCAATTTCTTTTATACACTTAATTTTACATACCGGAGTCCCAAAAGCAACTTGGCTTATATATTGATAGGTCATACAAACATGCGTGGAATCATGTTGAATATATTTATTGGGTATATATCCTGTAATTCCAATATAATTAACACTATCAACAATAAATATAGCTTTTACATTATTTGAAGAGAAGTGTATGTTTTTATCATAATCTTTTGTTATTATACCTTCAACACAGTCTTCATAACCCGATTGTTTAACACAACTTGTTAAACCGAAAACAAAAAGACAAAGTAATAAAATTACATTCTGGTTTTTATACATTTTATATCTGATTTTCATTTTATTAAAATATTATTATTATTCAACATTTTCAATACACGTTATTTTATAATTTGGAGTAAAAATAGTTATAGATGGATTTGAAGAAGCTATTTTTAATGTAACACAAACTTCAACCGAATCATTATTTTTAAATACATTAGGGATATATCCGGTAATTCCATAAGAAGTAATACTATCAATAATCAAAACAGCTTTCACATTATTTTCTTCATAATAGGAATTGCTTTCAAATTTTTTAGTTAATATACCTTTCTTGCAATCCTCACATTCCGATTGTTTAACACAACTTGTTATACCAAAGGCAATAAAACAAAGTATAAAAAGTATTTTCTGTATTTTATTCTTTTTAAATCCGGTTTTTATTGAATGTGATGATTTTTATTTATTTTTCAATTTTTTCAATACATTTTATTTTCGCAACATAAGGAAGTATAAGAGCTTGTCCAACACTTTTAAATGTTATACAGACATTGAAAGTATCCTTGTTTTTATAGTTAAGTGGAATTGTTCCTAAAATTCCTATCCCATAATAAGAACTATCTCCTTCAAGAATAAATTTTGCTTTAATTTCATCACTATATTGGTATTCCTTTTTTTCTTCTGAATTGGTTTTATTAAAAATAATTAAGGTACCTTTCTTGCAATCTTCACAACCCGATTGTTTAACACAACTTATTATACCAAAGGCAATAAAACAAAGTATAAAAAATATGTTTTGTTTTTTATACACCATCAATTTTTTTATAGATTTCAAATGGTTACGACTATTTTTTAAAATTTTATTTAATCCACTCATGTTAAATGTGATTTTTATCATTACAATATTTCTTTCTTTGCATAGCTTATTTTTGCAAATATATATTGTTTTATTAATACAAATTGTATTTATTTTTATTATATTTTTAATAAGTTATATCAAACAATATATCAATGAATTTAATTTAATAAATTTTTACAATTAAAAGCATAATAAGATTATATTGAAACTTATGGATCTTTTTTATTATTAATTTTACCATTTCTTTTTCTTCACAAAAACGCAACATTGTCTTTACAAAAATGTAACAACAAATATGGACTTTTGCATAAAATAAAAAAAGCAGATACATGAAGAGATTCATAGAAAAAATAATACAAGGAATGCTGACCGTGAGCGGTTTTGTAACCAGCATAGTCATTTTACTGATTGTATTGTTTTTATTTACCGAAGGGGCAGGTTTGTTTAGCAAGCCGAAAGTAGAAGACGGCTATGAAATTGTTTTAAACAAAAAAAACGATATCAACACCCTTTCAGCCGAACAAATCAAAGATATGTTCGACGATAAAATCACCAATTGGAACGAAGTGGGCGGAAAGAATCAAGATATTGTATTATTTCGCTTAAACGATATTACCAATTACTTTGCCGAAGAGGAATTGGGAGAGCAATTGGAACATGTACCTGCCAAAATTTCGGAATTAATTTCTCAGCACGAAGAAATCATTGGGTTTATTCCGCAAGAATATATTAAGAATGATTTTGCGGGGAAACGCTTGGATATGGGCAATATAAAATTCAAAGATGTATTCTTTGGAAAAGAATGGATCCCGACAGCAACACCTATTTCATTTTTCGGTATATTGCCCTTGATAACCGGCACTTTATGGGTTAGTTTGGTTGCCATCCTGATTGCTTTGCCATTTGGAGTTGCTGCTGCAATTTATCTCGCTGAAATTGCCAATCATAAAATACGCGACATTCTTAAACCGGTCATTGAATTATTATCCGGAATTCCATCGGTAGTATATGGATTCTTTGGACTGATAGTTATTGTTCCTTTGGTACAGAATATTTTTCATCTGCCGGTAGGAGAAACCGGACTAACAGGAAGTATTGTTTTAGCTATCATGGCATTGCCAACAATCATCACGGTATCGGAAGATGCCATGCGTAATTGTCCGCGCAGCATGCGGGAAGCCAGTTTGGCGTTGGGAGGAAGCAAATGGCAAACCATCTTTAAAATAGTGATTCCTTATTCGGCATCGGGAATTACGTCGGCTATCGTATTGGGAATTGGACGAGCAGTAGGCGAAACCATGGCAGTACTAATGGTTACGGGAAACTCTGCTATTATAGCTACCGGCATTCTCCAACCTTTACGCACCATCCCGGCAACCATTGCCGCCGAATTGGGCGAAGCCCCCGACGGAGGAGTTCACTATCAAGCCCTTTTCTTGTTGGGAATTATTTTGTTCCTGATAACACAAATTATTAATTCAAGTGTGGAATATGTATCAGCAAAAAATAAACTTTAAGGAGATGAATCAAACAAAACGTAAACGACGGAATCAAAAATTGGCTTTCGGTATCGTAAGCATGTTAACCTATCTAATTGTGCTAATCTTGATTCTGATGTTAGTATTTATCATTGTCAGAGGAATAGGTGTTATCAGCTGGGAATTTCTTTCAACAGCTCCTACCGATGGCATGACAGGCGGCGGTATTTTACCCGCTATCATCGGGACATTATATTTAATTATAGGGAGCGCCGCTTTTGCCTTCCCCATCGGCATCATGAGCGGTATTTACATGAACGAATATGCGCCCAAAGGAAAATTAGTGCGTCTTATTCGGATGATGACAAATAATTTAAGTGGTATCCCTTCCATCGTTTTCGGCTTATTTGGGATGGCTTTGTTTGTTAACAAACTTGGGTTTGGCGATTCCATTCTTGCGGGTTCCTTGACTTTGGGAATTTTATCTTTACCTATTGTTATTCGCACTACCGAAGAAGCCTTAAAAGCTATTCCCGACAGTTTTAGAGAAGGCAGTTATGCTCTGGGAGCTACAAAATTACAAACCATTGGAAAAGTTACTTTACCCATGGCTTTACCCAATATTACAACCGGATTAATTCTTTCGATAGGACGTGTATCCGGAGAAACAGCGCCCATACTTTTTACCTGTGCTGCTTACTTTTTACCCCAACTCCCGGACAGCGTCCTCGACCAGTGTATGGCTTTACCTTATCATTTGTATGTCTTGGCAACCAGCGGAACCAATCTCGAATTACAACGTCCCATTGCCTATGGAACTGCCTTGGTATTGATAAGCATTGTACTCATCGTAAATATAGCAGCAACGCTTATCCGTAAATATTTCGCTAACAAAGTAAAGATGAACTAAAAAAATATGAATAAAATAGAAGTAAAAAACGTAGATTTTTATTACGGCAATTTCCAAGCACTCAAAAACATCAGCTTAGAAATTGAAGAAAACAAAGTGGTTGCTTTTATCGGACCTTCCGGTTGCGGGAAATCGACTTTTATCCGCATTTTTAACCGCATGAACGATTTAATTCCCGAAACACACTTAACAGGAACGGTAAACATAGACGGTATCGACATTTACCAAAAAGGCACCAATGTTGATGCTTTGCGCAAAAAAGTAGGAATGGTGTTTCAACGACCCAATCCATTTCCTAAAAGTATTTTTGATAATGTTGCATATGGATTGTATGTAAATGGGATAAAAGATAAAAAATACATTAAACAAAAAGTAGAAGAATCCTTACAAGGAGCTGCTTTGTGGGATGAAGTAAAAGACGAATTGAAAAAATCGGCTTTTGCTTTGTCGGGGGGACAACAACAACGTTTATGCATCGCCCGTGCACTGGCTATTTCGCCTTCCATTTTGTTGATGGACGAACCGGCTTCTGCCTTAGACCCTATCTCAACAGCAAAAATTGAAGAACTGATTTGGGAATTGAAAAAAACATATACCATTGTTATTGTAACACATAATATGCAACAAGCTGCTCGTATAAGCGACAAAACCGCTTATTTCTACCTCGGCGAAATGATAGAGTATGACGATACAAAAATTATTTTTACCAATCCGAAAAAAGAATCAACACAAAATTATATTACCGGTCGGTTCGGTTAACAGTATAAAACATTAAAAAAATCAACGTATGGTTAAATTTATTGAAATAGAACGCACTCAAATAAAACAAGATGTAAACGATATGTTTGTCTTGGTTATCAAACAAATGGATGATGCCTGTACTTCATTGTTGACAATGGATAAAGGCATAGCTTCACAAGTAATTGTTTTTGAACATAAAGTAAATTCTTTTGAATTAAAAATCACAAAAGAAATTGAAGATTACATCGCTTTGTATAATCCGGTAGCTATTGATTTACGCTTTATGCTTTCCATGTTACAAATGATTATGGACTTAGAACGCATAGGCGATTATGCAAGAAGTGTAGCTCGTTTTGTGAGAGAAAGCGAAATGGAGGAATTGCATCCGGAATTAGTAGAAAAAACACAATTGGAGAAAATGATACGTCAAATATTATCCATGCTTAAAACCATGCAAATAGCTTTCTGTGAAGATAATATTGATTTGGCACATTCCATTTTCGAAAAAGACGATTTAGTTGATCAAATCCGTACCCGTTCTATCGATATTCTTGCTGATAGTATGGTACATGAAACTCCTTACGCTTCCGCCAAAATATGTTTGTTGCTCCAAGATATTTTCCGAAAATTGGAACGTACCGGCGACCATATTACCAATATGGCAGAAGAATTTATCTTTTATTTAGATGCGAAAGTGTTGAAACATCAAAAGAAAAATTAATACTTGAAGCATATTGCAAAAGCTAATACAATAGATTATTAGCTTTTTTTAATGCTAAATTCAAATTCCAGTCCGGAAGGATGGTGTTTTTTAGCAATAATACTTCCTCCATGAAGCATTAAGGCATTTTTAACTACAGCAAGTCCCAAACCGGTACCGCCCGATTTACGGGATCTTCCCTTGTCTACTCTATAAAATCGCTCGAATAATCGCGGTAAATGTTCATCACTAACACCTATTCCCGTGTCGAAATAGTGGAAATAATAATATGCATCGTCTTCTTTGTAACAATCAATGTGAATGTCGATATTTTTTCCTGCATAGGCGATAGTATTATCCATTAAATTTCGAAAGATAGAATATACCAAAGAAGGATTTCCCAAACATTCTATTTTCTTATCACGTATTAGATTGATTACCCGAATATTTTTTTCGTTTAAAAGTAAAAACACATCATTAATCACAGATGTAAGCATTTCACTTAAATCTACTGTTTCTTTCACAAACATCTCGGGAGCCTCTTCTATTTTGGTAAGGTTTGATATGTCGGCTAATAACGACGATAAACGATTGCATTGGACATAACTTTTTTGTACGAAATCATAAATGGTTTCTGAAGTCAAATCTTTATTGGTAAGTATGGTTTCTAAATAACCTTGAATACTGCTTACAGGTGTTTTAAGCTCATGAGATATATTTTGAGTGAGTTGTTTTTTTATCAGTGCTTGATGTTGCTGCTCTTTCAATACCCTTTCCTGTTCAATAACCAAATCATTTTTGGTTTTCATCAAGCGTTTGTAAATTTGTATAATATGTTGGGAAATTTCCCCTAATTCATTATTGGGAAATTTAGCGGAATATTCAATGGTTTCTTCTTTATCCGCACGCATGGCAAATTCGTTGAGATGATTGATGTTTTGTCCCATTTGTTTCATGACAAAATAAAAAATAGCAATAAGCCCCATTACGATAAAGATAAAAATCCACACAACGGTATAATCAATTTTTAAATCGTTTATAAGATTTGCATTATAAGGAATAGCGGAGCGAACAATATAGTTATCGAATAATTTGGCAGCATAAAAATAATTTTTTCCGGTAGTTTCCGAATGCCGCCGAATGTCATAACCGCTCCCTTTTTGTAAACATTCTTGTATTTCTTTTCGATATAAGTGATTTTCTATGGAACTGATATCTTTCTTTTCGGAATCATACACCACATTCCCTTTTAAATCCATAATCGTAGTTCGGGCAAAATCAGCAATAATGGCTGTATCAAACGAAAAACCTTTTTCTATATTTTCATGAACTGTATTGTTATATATCAATAACTTCTGATTTATAAGTTCAATTTTATACTGTTTCTCATGCGAAATAAAAAAGAAAATAAAACTTAAGGTTAATAAAACAAAAACACTTACTACCGACCAAAAGAGGCGTAAATGAAATTTAAAATATATTTTCTTTGAAGACATTAATGAATAATTATTTACATTTCAAAACAGTAACCGTATCCTAAGCGGGTAACCAAATGTTTATCGTAAGGAATAATTTTTTTCCTAAGTCGGGTTATGTGTACATCGATGGTACGGTCGATTACCAATACATCGTCTTCCCAAATCTTTTCCAACAATGTTTCCCTATTAAAAACCACATTCGGGTGTCCGACAAGAAGTACCAACAATTCAAATTCTTTTTTTGTCAATGAAATAGTATTCCCGTTCAGTGTTACTTTTTTACTTTTAGTATCTATCACCAGATTTTCAAAACGCAAAAGAGTGGAAGAATTTTCATTTTTAGTTTGTTGCTGACTGCGTCTAAGTACAGCTTTAACACGGGCAATGACTTCTTGAATGGAAAAAGGTTTGGATATATAATCGTCGGCACCAATGGTTAATCCTTCGACAGTATCTTTTTCGGTATCCTTTGCTGTACAAAAAATAATTGGAATTGCCGCCGTTGTTTTGCTGTTTTTAAGGATAGATGCTAATTTAAAACCGGAGATTTCTCCCATCATCACATCGAGAAGTAAGAGATTGTAAGAAGCAATATTCATGGTTAAGGCTTCTTCTGCCGACAGGGCTGTGTCAACGAAATAGCCTTCTTTTTCGAGATTAAATTTTAGGATTTCACATAAACTTTCTTCATCATCAACGACCAAAATGCGTATTTTATCCATGCTGATTGTATTAATTATTTGCAAAGGTATAAAATTTATATTGCATAATTGTTACATCCTTGTTTCGTTTGTATGAATTATTACATAAAATACAGATAAAAAGAAACATAAGAGGAAGAAAAAAGCTACTGAAATGTATGCTTAAATTAAACGTATTCCATTGTCTTCGATACGTATCATCCGTTTTTTGTATAAATCGCCCACAGCTTTTTTAAATACTTTTTTACTAACGCCAAAATAAGCATGTATTGTTTCGGGAGAAGAAGCATCCGTTACGGGAACAAAACCTTCATTTTCGCGAATGGCATCTATAAGCAAAACCGAAAAATCTACTACCTGATTATAGCCCGTTTTATACAAACTCACATCAATTTTGCCATCATCTCTTACTTTTTTGATATAGGCACTATGTTTTTCCCCGACGTTAAGGGTTTGAAATACTTCGTTTTTGAAAAGAATACCGTCATAGGCTTGATTGACGATGACTTTATAGCCTAAATCTGTTAGTTTATAAATCATTACTTCCACTTGTTCTTTGGGAGTAAACGGAGGGAAGTCTTTGGTTAAAAAGTGTTCTATTTTTGCCGATGCGACTATGCGTTTCGTTTCTTCATCCAAATAAATATAAACGCATGCGTTATCACCTTCTTTCAATTTTATTTTTTGTTCGCGGAAAGGGACAAGTATATTTTTCGGCAAACCCCAATCAATAAAAGCTCCTATATTATTGACGGCTACAACTTCTAAACAGGCAAAATCACCTACTTCAGCCAGAGGTGTTTCAGTGGTGGCAATCAGTTTATCTTCGGAATCACGATAAATGAAAGCTTCCAGGAAATCCCCAATGTGAGTATCTTGCGGCACATATCGTTTGGGCATAAGTATTTCGCCTTCTTCCATGCCGTCCAGATAAATACCAAAATCGAGCTGTTTGGTAACTTTTAATGTATTAACTTTCCCTATTGAAATCATTTTGTTTTTTCATTGATGAGTGACCCCAGTAGGATTCAAACCTACAACCCTCTGATCCGAAGTCAGATACTCTATTCAGTTGAGCTATGGGGCCCTTACGACCTACGTATGATAAAAAAACTTGCCGTGATAAGACAAGTTTTTAGTGATCCCGACAGGATTCAAACCTGTAACCTTCTGATCCGTAGTCAGATGCTCTATTCAGTTGAGCCACGGGACCTTTATTTTTCAGCATTGCAAAAGTACTAAATATTTTTTTACAATCTTGGAATATTATTATTTTTTTATCCATCACATGTAATAATGAATTACCAAGGCACGAGTTGATTTTTTTTATCCAAGCGGAATCCATAATTAAAATTTAATCCGATATAATTAAAATATTTATAAAATTTGCCCGAAGGATTATGGTCGTTAAGCTTAATTTTCTCTAAATTAGAGAACTCAAATTCCCCTACATTTTTATGCATGATGGCTCCATTTAAGACAAGATGAAATCCATAGCTATGATAATATTTGGTAGTACGTTGAATGCCGAGTTTTAAAAATAAGTTAGAATTATAGGCATAGCTTGTTCCGCAACCTATCTGCAATAAGGACCAAAGCGTATCATTCTGCTCAAAATGTCCTTGTACATGACCGGTATAAGAATACGAAGGTCCTAAGCTAGCCATATAGCCGGCATTGATATCAAAAAACAAACGAGGATTGATTTTAACGAGATAATTAACAGAGATAGGTATTTGAAAATAAAAATCTTCATTAGTGCCGGAATAATACACAGCAGGGAGGTATTGTTTCAGCGTATCGTTTGTTATACGAAAAGCATGAGGATGGTAAGTAAATCCTATCCCCGCTTGAATACCAAAACCTTTTCCTAAATATCGATAATAATACACGGAAAAATTACCTCCAACGGAAGGAATGGGAGATAAATAATCTTCAGCGGGTTGATCATATATATGAACCTTTTGATTGAGATTGATACCAATTTCCAGTTTCAACTGATTTTTAATCATGATAGAATCTTGAGCAAAACCATGATTTGTAAAGTAAAGAAAGCTAAGGAAAAATACTATTCGACGAAAATTCATATCGTTAAATTTTGGGTAAATGTTAAAAAGCTAACGTAAAAAAGGGGAAATTGTTGTTGAAGATTACGTATAAAAAGATCGCGAGTGCCGAGAGGTTTTTTTCGTTCCGAAAAAAATTAGGAAGTTGATTGATAATTGGGGAGTTCTGAGGGGTGAAGGTTGCTAGTTTATATGTGCACCTCCAACATCCAAAAGATGTTCTTTATTTATTTTGCAAAAATAGTATTTTTTTAAATACAACTGCTTTCAAAAAAAAATACTAACGAGGGGAACCCATTACTGTGGTTTGTTTATCATCGGCTGTGTATCCATACATTATTTTATGTATCCGCTAAGTGTAAAATTAACAAGGATTCCGGTATACATTAATATATATATAATAAAGCAGAAACTGTAAACATAAGGTTACGGCTCTGCTCCATTCGGTTTAAAAACTCACAAGAAAAACCAAAGTAATGTTGTGGTATTTTAAACCATTACTGTATAAATCATTGGCAAGTGTTTTTTGTCTGTAACAGACAATACTAATAGAAATATTCATGGGATTTTTGGTTGAACTCCGGGTTTACTTTTCAAGGGATTTTCGCCTAAAAATGGAGGGAGGCATAAAAAAAGTCAGGATGCAATATCCCGACTTCATGGAGTTATGTGTGGTCCCTCTTGGGCTCGAACCAAGGACCCTCTGATTATGAGTCAGATGCTCTAACCAGCTGAGCTAAGGGACCTGCTTGTAAACAAGCGTTTTCAGGCTTGCAAAAGTACATTATTTTGCAATATATTTTTATTATTTTTTCAAAAAAAATATAAATTCGTGTTAATCAGTAATTATATTCAAGTTTTCACTGTGTATCCATCCGTAGTACGAATAGTTTTCACAATCTTCAATTTCTTTACTTACTTTAAAACGGTCGGTTTTGGTAGGGAAATCGAGACCGGTATTGATACGGATAAAATACCAGATAACGCCATCTTTGTCTATAAGAGAGTGATAAATAACACCACTTGCCCCTTGGGGGTGATAGGAAACATGATTGCCTCTCCATGCATTGACGCCTTCTATCAGCGATTCATCATCCCAACGGGGAGAGATACGTAGTTTGGCAACCTCTGTCTTAATCGTAAAATGTTGCAGGGGAATTTTTTTTGTTCCTACTTCGGGAAGTAAGGTATTTTTATACACCAAACTTTGTTCTTGAACTTTAAAATAGCTCACATTGTTGTTAATAAAACACACCCATTTGGTTAAGGTGCTCACCTTATTGTTGCAACAGCTTTGATTCCAAATAGTGAGTGATAAAGCATTGTTTTCATAGGGTGCATTGGCTTGTAATATTTCTCCCGCCTGATTCAACACTAAAAGATAGTGGTCTTTTGTTTTCTTTTTAAAGATAAACACATGACTTTTATTTCCTACTATCCCTTCGAACAAAAGGTCTTTTAAGCCGTCTTTATCAAAATCGATAAACTGAAAATTAGGATAAAGCGCGTCAGCTTTAACATTCTTTTCCGATAATAAGGATTGTACTTCCGTAAAAACAATTACTTTTTGTATTTCCTCGCGAAGTTCATTTGCTTTAGGGGCTATATACCAATTTTTAATTTCCTGATTATGAAAAAAAAACGCCGGTTGAGCCATTGATAATGATAGAACAGCTATTAATAATCCCAGTGTAACACTTATTTTTTTCATACGACACCTTATTTTAATGATAAATTTTGTTTATATATAGATGCATATTCTCGCATTTTTATTGCCCTGCAAATTTTTTAAGTATCAATTCGTACAATTTTTCATAGGCTTCGCAATCTTCTTTCCATCGGTTGGAATTTCTTGTTTTTTCTAAATAGTCCATGGCATCGGTTAACTTTGGAAATTGATTCAATTGATTAATGGTTTCGGTAAATAAGCTTCCATTTCCGTTAAATAATTCTCTAATAAATTGAAATTTATCGTTAATATCAATGGCTTTCATCAAGTCGTTGTTTTGGGTTTTTTGTAGTTTATTTGCCATGTTGTTTTCTGATTTGCCGGAAAATTGTTCATTGAAAGCTGTTTTTTCTTTGGCATAAGTATCCCCCAACGAATGAGAGGTATGTCCGACATTCCTTGCTTTTTGTAAACCCTCCTTTGTAATCGGAATGGCTATTTCCGGTTCTGTATCATCTATCATGGGGTTTATTTGCGGAAAATATTTATCTTTATAAGGGTCCATACTTTCAGGCTTCACTTCTTCCTCTTCTTCATCGTCTTCTTCCACAAATTCTATGTTGTCGATATCTATTTCTATGGGTTCTTCGGGAGTATTTTCCTTTTCGGGTTCTGCTATTTCCACTTTTTCTTCTTCTTTTTCCGGCGTTTGTGGCAGTGTATCTATTGGCTCTTCTTCCATTTCAACATCTTGAGAGTTTGTTTTTTCCGTTTCATCATCAAAAGAATCAAAGAGGGAGGGAAGGGCATTGACAGGAGAAGCTTTTGATTTTAGCGTTTCACTTTCTGCTGACTTAGTACTTTCCGATGCTTGCATTTCCAAAACATATTGCTGTAAACTCATGTATTGATCGTACAAAATACGAATATACATCATTTGCATGTCAACATCTAAGATAGAAATAGGATTGTCAGCATTAATCAATCGAGCTTCTTGTTCGTTTACTTTATTATGTATTTCTTTAATTTTTAATTTTATATCGTCAATATTCATAAATAATTTTTTAAAAAAGAATGAAGAATGTAAGTATTAAAATTTTTTTCAAAAATACAAAAAAGAACAATACAAAAAATTTTTAAAGGAATAATTTTTTAAAAATATACCAAAGTTGTTTTTCGTTTAATGCTTATACCTTGTATAAAACTATCTAACAGAAATTATTTTCAGAAAAGACGGGAAACGTTAAAAAAAAAAAAAAATAATACGGGAATATTAAAATTAAATGCGTATTTTTGCAACACAAAATATTTATGAAAAGTCGCTGGATAATAAACGAAAGAAAAGATACAAAAGACGTTGAACGTCTTGCTGAGGAATTAAAAATTCCCAAATCCTTATCGCACTTATTGATTGCAAGGGGTATAACTACTTATGACGATGCCATGCGATTTTTTAAACCCGCCTTGGATCATTTGCATAATCCATTCTTAATGATGGATATGGATAAAAGTGTAGAAAGAATCGAAGTTGCCATATCTAAAAAAGAAAAGGTGTTGATTTTTGGGGATTATGATGTAGACGGAACTTCTGCCGTTGCCTTAATGTATTCCTTTTTGTGTCAGTTTGACCTGCAATTGGAATATTATATCCCTGACAGATACAAGGAAGGTTATGGCATATCGAATGAATCGATTGTATATGCCCAAGAAAACGGTTTTACCTTGATTATTGCCTTGGATTGCGGCATTAAATGTCATACACAAATTGATTTAGCGAACACCCATCATATAGATATAATTGTTTGCGATCATCACTTACCGGACATAAGTCTTCCCAATGCTTATGCTATCCTAGACCCAAAACGCCTTGATTGTAATTATCCTTACAAAGAATTATCGGGATGTGGCGTAGGATTTAAACTTATACAAGCCATAGCCGAACGTCGTAAAATTCCTTTTGAGCAAATAAAAAAATACCTGGATTTAGTAGCTATCAGTATCGCTTCCGATATTGTACATATAACAGGAGAAAATAGGACATTAGCCTATTTCGGGTTAAAAATAATCAATACAAATCCTCGTCAAGGCATTGAATATATTTTGTCGTTCAGTAATATTTTTCGTAATAAACATAAGGAGTTTCTTACACGACATACCATTTTCAATAAAGAAATTACCATTAATGATTTGGTTTTTTTAGTAGGTCCTCGTATCAATGCGGCAGGACGTATGGATACCGGACGTAGTTCCGTGCATTTGCTTATCAGTGAGAAATTGGAAAAAGTTACCCAGTTAGGAGAGCTTATCAATACGCACAACAGCGAAAGAAGGGAGTTAGACATACGGACCACAAACGAAGCTGTAAACCAAATTAAGAACGACCCTGCTTTCAGCAAACGCCTTTCATTAGTAGTGTATAATTCGGAATGGAGTAAAGGTGTTATCGGTATAGTAGCGTCGCGACTGGTAGAGCAATTTTATAAACCTACTATCGTCTTAACATTATACGATGGTATCATTACCGGCTCTGCACGTTCGGTAAAAGAATTTGATTTATATAATGCCTTATCGCAATGCAGCCATTTATTAGAACATTTCGGTGGACATACTTTTGCTGCCGGTTTATCCTTAGACCCTAAAAATCTTGATGCTTTTATTGAGACCTTCGAAAAAATAGTCGCATCATCGATACAGGAAAATTCTAAAACACCCACGATTGAAATAGATGAAGAAATTGATTTAAAAGATATCGATGAACGTTTTTATCAAATTTTAAAGAGATTTGCTCCCTTTGGTCCGGGAAATATGATGCCGCTTTTTGCCACTTATAATGTTTCCGATGCCGATAAAGCACGCATAGTAGGACAAAACCATTTAAAATTATCGGTTTTTCAAAAAGACAAAAGAAGTTTTCCCTTGGATGCCATTGCTTTTGGCTTTAAAAATGAATATGAAAAAATTGCAAGCGGAATTCCTTTTCACATCTGCTATCATATAGAACACAATTATTGGCAAGGAAAGACTTCCTTACAGCTGTGTATTAAAGATATAAAATTTGATTTGCCTTAATTTTCAAAGGTAGCAACCACTTGTTTAAATACCTCTGAAATAGGTTTTGAACAATTATTTTCCCTGTCATAGCCCGCCATAACGGAATAACACGTGCTTTTTATTTCACCTGTTTGCGTTTGAATAATGCGTTGTATCATTTTAACGCTTTTTTCTCCGATAGACAATACTTTCGTTTCAACGGCAATGGTATCGTCTAAATAAATGGAATGCATATAATCACAGGAAATATGTACAATAACCATGTCTAATTCATTCCAAACGATTTTTTTGTTTTGCAATTGCTCTAGGTAATTAAGTCTTCCCAAATCATAATAGGAAAGTTGTACGCCATTGTTAACATGTCCGATAGGATCCATGTCTGTCATTCGTACTTGAATAGGAAATCGGTGTTTAAAGCTATATTGATGCGTATCCATACCAAAGAAAGAAATTATGTTAGCCGCATTTTGAGTGTCCACAATTTATACAGGTAACGCAACCGTCTTTATACACCAAGGATTCTTGTTTACATTCGGGGCAAGCTTGTTTTACTTTGGTGCCTTCTTTGATATAACGTTTTAATGCCCTGGCAACACCATTTTTCCAAGTCATGATATTGTCATCATCGAGTCGGAGTTTATCAATAAGATTCACTACATTAGGCAGTGGCATGCCATGACGCAAAATCCCTGAAATCAGTTTGGCATAATTCCAATATTCTTTTAAGAACATACGAGACAAGCCTTCAATAATAACGTTATAGCCATCTTGATCGGCAAAAACAAAATCATAGCGGGCAGGTTCCGTATTGGAAGCTTTCACCCGATTGACCCATCCTTTTTTCACCCAAGTAGGCAGTGAAGCAAAGCTAGTGGATTTACCGGTAAATATTTCATACGGTCTACCTTCAACCAAACCTACTACGGCAACCCAATCTTCTTCTTTATTTTTAAAACGAATTACTTCTGCTTCTACAGATTTCGGTCTTTTAGGAGCATTTGTTTCACCGAATCTTCCCCCTTGGTTATTGGTATTTCCTTGTTTCACTAAAACACCGTCTCTGGAGCCTTCTCTGTAAATAGTCATTCCCTTACAACCACTTTCCCAGGCAGTTTTATAAATTTCACTGACAATGGATTCGTTGGCATTTTCAGGAATATTTACGGTAACACTGATGGAATGATCCACCCATTTTTGCACCGACCCTTGTAATTTAACTTTCATCACCCAATCTACATCATGAGCAGTTGCTTTATGATAAGGTGATTGTTCGATTAATTTTTCCAATTCTTTGGCGGGAAGATATTTCAATTGTTCCGGATCGTGCCCGTTCAATTGTGCCCATACTTTAAATTTAGGATGGAGCACTTGGTATTCTTCAAAAGTATCGCCATTTTGGTCGGTAAAAGCTACTTTAGAATTCTGATCATTTGGATTCACTTTTCTTCTGCGTGTATACGCAATCATAAATACGGGCTCTATGCCGGATGTAGTTTGTGTACAAAGGCTTACACTACCGGTAGGTGCTATGGTCAATAATGCGATATTTCGTCTGCCATGCGTTGCCATGTCGTCATACAAAGCAGAGTCTGCTTCTTTCAATCGTAAAATAAAGGCATTATTGGCTTCGTTTTCTACATTATAAATCGGGAAAGGACCTCTTTCTTTGGCTAATTCTACCGAAGAACGATAGGCAGCCAATGCTAATTGTTTATGAACTTCCGTCGAAAATTCATTGGCTTCAGCGGAGCCATAACGTATTCCCAAAGCAGCAAGCATATCTCCCTCTGCGGTTATGCCTAAGCCGGTTCGTCGACCTAATTTAGATTTCTCTTTGATTTTTTCCCAGAGTTCTTTTTCAGTTCTTTTCACTGTTCCACTCTCGGGATCTGAATTTATTTTTTCGAGGATTCTGTTTATTTTTTCTATTTCCAAATCTATTAAATCATCCATTAATCGTTGGGCAATGCCTACATGATTTTTGAATTTACCGAAATTAAAGCTTGCTTTTTCGGTAAAAGGATGATCTACATAACTGTATAAATTCAATGCCAACAAGCGGCAGCTATCGTAAGGGCATAGGGGTATTTCGCCGCAAGGGTTGGTTGAAACGGTTTCAAACCCCTGATTTTTATAACAATCCGGAATAGCTTCTTTTTTTATGGTATCCCAAAACAAGATTCCCGGTTCAGCCGATTGCCAAGCGTTGTGAACGATTTTTTTCCATAATGCCTGAGCATCTATTTCTTTTTTTATCAATGGATTGGGAGAGTCAATAGGGTATTGCTGCATATAAGGTTTCCCTGATTTCACACAAGACATAAACTCATCGTCAATTTTTACCGAAATATTGGCACCGGTAACTTTACCTTGCTTCATTTTGGCATCAATAAATTTATCTACATCGGGATGTTTGATAGAAATACTTAACATCAAGGCTCCTCGTCGGCCGCCTTGAGCCACTTCACGGGTAGAATTGGAATAACGTTCCATGAAAGGAACGATACCGGTAGAAGTTAATGCACTATTGTTAACCAAACTTCCTTCAGGACGAATGTGCGATAAATCGTGACCTACTCCGCCGCGTCTTTTCATTAATTGCACTTGCTCTTCATCCGTTTTCATGATGCCGCCATAAGAATCCGAATTGCCGGGATTTCCTATCACAAAACAATTCGACAATGAAGCTATTTGAAAATCGTTTCCTATCCCAAACATAGGACTTCCCTGTGGAACTATGTATTGAAAATGTTTTAATAAGAAATTTATTTGCACTTCATCCAAGGGATTGGGATATTTTTTTTCTATACGGGCAAATTCTCTTGACAAGCGCTTGTGCATATCATCCGGAGTTAACTCATAGATGTTGCCTTCTCCGTCTCTTAAAGCATATTTATTCATCCATACATTGGCTACCATATCATCACCATCAAAATATGCTGTTGCTTTTCCGAGTACCTCTTTACTATTATAGGCTTTCATTTGTTCAATGTTCACATTGGTAAAAAATAAATTATCATTATTGCTTTGGGGTGGGGTAACAGATGTTTTATCAACCGGTGGAACCTCCACTTTCGTATAAGGCTCTTCCGGACGGAAATGTTCACGTGCCTTTAACAACGTATCGTTGCGGAGAAGATTGTTTTGACTCTGCTCCTGACGTGTTTCTTGTGTTTTATTCTTGAAATTACTGTATTTATAATCTGCTACATTGGTTAATGTATCGGGTTTTGTGTTGTTTGGACCAAATAAAGCATTAAATAAATCACTCATAATCGTAATAAAATAAAAGTTTATACCATAAATCTGAACCTAATTCATCTGAATATTCATTCTCAATATATGTTTTTAAAATAAAAATATTTTAAAAAAATGATTTTTACTTCCTTAACCTAAATTGGAATCCTACATATTCGTTCTTGCAAAGATAAGTTAATTTATTCATTTCGATAAAAAATATTATAAAAAAAATTCACAAATTATTGTTTATAATTTATTCACCATTATAACAAGATTTTATATTTTTTTTAATAATTAAATTATTTTAAAATACATTATAATTGACTGTAGATATGTTTTATAAAATTATTTTTGCTAAAACAAAAGCTTGTTTTATTCGTTAATTCTACATGCTTGATATAAAAGCTGTTTATAATTAATGATTTTTAAATATTTTGAACCTGTTCATAAATGTATCAGCTTTTTTGGAAAAAAATAAATTATCTCATATTTAAGTTAAAATACAGATATTCATAGCTATATGTTTATTTGATTTTTGTCAAGACTTTCATTTTCATCTACATTTCTTCTTTTTACTCTTTGAAGGAGAATTTTATATAAATGGAAGATTGTAGTTTTATTTTTTCAAACCGGACTTGATAATCGTATTCGAATGTTTTCCATTTATGTGATTATAAAACTCATTCTACAACTCATCTTTATAGCTTTATATATTTTTACGGCAAGTATAAAAACTAAGCCAAAAAATCATTACTTTTGCATACTGATAAAAATACTATAAAATTAAGTATGTTTTGGTTGAATAAGAAATTTATAAGTGAAATGGGGATAGGTACATTATTCGTGTATTTTATTTTTTTTACACTATCTGCTTTTTCCCAAAACAGCAATTTTATTAAAATGACCGATGCCGAAAAAAGTATTTTTATACAAAACATGCAAGCAGCATCGAAGACGACTCATAGTTTACAATGCAATTTTACCCAAAAAAAGAACAGTTCGCTTTTGGATGAGGCGGTAATTTCAAAAGGGATGATGTATTTCAAAGCTCCCGATGCTTTACGTTGGGAATATACAAGTCCTCAAGCCTATGCTTTTGTGATGAATCAAGGACAAAGTGTGGTTAAAAATAATAAAGGTATCACAAACTTGGATGCTCAATCCTCACACATGATTAAAAATATGACTGAAATGATTATGGGCATGATTAATGGTAAAGGTTTGATTGACAATAAAAATTTCTCTGCATCCTATTATACGAATCAAAAGCAGGCACGCATTATACTTACTCCCAAGCATTCAAAAATTAAAATGCTGTTTCGTTCCTTTCAGGTGTATGTCGATCTCAAAACCTATTTGGCAAACCTAATCGAAATGAACGAAGCAGGAGGAGATGTTACGACTATCACTCTTTCGAATATAAAAAGAAATGCATCAATTTCTGACGAAAAATTTACCGTAAAATAAGATAATCATGTTAAAAGACAGTTTTTATTTTCTCATAGAAACCT
>JAQVNO010000087.1 GCA_028703095.1 Bacteroidales bacterium | reverse complement strand
TTTTTTAAATGATTTTATATAAAAAATAGATGTATTTTTGTATTTTATAAAAAAGCAATATTACTAAAAAATCATGAATGAAGACTTGTTTTAGTATAAAATTTTTAAAATTTGGCACTATGGAACCTAGAAAAAATAGTTTATTCATTGTAATTGCCTTAATTACAATTTTTATTTTTGCTTCTTGTGAGCATTATACAGATTGTACAGGTATTATTACGGTCATGAAATCTACAGATGGTAGTATGGCATCCGGAACTCCTGTTCCCGGTTGTATTGTATTTGTAGGTGAAAGTGATTATGCAAAAGATGTCTATCACATTGATACCACTGATGCCAAAGGACAAATAAAACATACGTGGAGAAGTGAGGCAAATTTAACCATAAGAGCGGTTCAAGGTAATTTTACAGGGCTTGGAATGATAAGTTTAAAAGCGGGTGAAGTCGTTGAGCAAACCGTTTGGTTAAAACAGAATGTTCAGTAAAATTACACAAAACGTTGTTTTTTACATTAGCTATATATTTATAGTTTTTATTTCATGAAAGGATTATTTGCGATTATAAAAAAAACGCAATCTTCGGTATTTCTATCTGAAAATACAATAGAAGAAGGGTTAAGTTTTTTATCGCATAGAGGAAATAATAAAAAACAAGTATTATGCTCTAATGACCTGAACAGTAATCCGCGTGTTGGCTTGGGAATCTGCTCCCATGTTGCTTTAGAAACAAATCAAATATGTTATCTGGATTATATTTATGTTATATTTGATGGAAAATTAAATAATGTTGATGTCGTTAAAGAAACATATCCGGAATTAAAACATTGTTTGACCGAGGAAGAGTTCATTGCACATGCTTATAAGCTATTGGAAGAAAAAGCTTTTTCCCTATTGTATGGGTATTGGAGTTTGATACTAGTCGATACAAAGAAAGAAAAACTCTACGCGTTACGAGATCCTTTTGGGAATAAACCTCTTTTTTATTGTCAAACAGAAGATTGTTTTGCTTTTTCTTCAGAAATAAGGCCTTTGTATCAATTGTTTCCCTCAGTTAGGGAGATAAATATCAATGCAATAACAACCTATTTGCTATGGGGAGACATAGTTAAGCATAACCAAGATTTCTTTGCTAATATACATGAATTGCAAACAGGACATTTTATTTCTTATTCATATAAAGAGTCAATTCTAGAAAAAAATGCATATTATACGTTATCTTATAAAAGTTGTTTGGGAAAATATGACCCTGATATGGTGCCTGAGTTGATTGAAACGATAAAATATTTATTTTTTAAAGGCTTAGATTTCCATTTGGACAATAAAACGCAAATTGCTGTTGGATTAAGTGGAGGTTTGGATAGTTCTTCGATTTGTTGTTCGGTAAGGGAATTACGTGAGGATATATCTATTACAGCTTTTACTGCAGTGAATGATGTAGATAACGGAGAAACATTGTGGGCTGCAAAAATTGTAAAACACGTTAATGCTCAATGGATCAAAGTTTCCTGTACGCCTCAACAACTGCTTGATGAAATCGAACACATAAATTATTTTCAGTCAATTCCAATTTTCAATACCAGCTCTTTTGCTCAATATTGCGTTATGAAGTCTGCAGGAGAACACGGATTTACAAATATAATTGATGGTCAAGGGAGTGATGAAATGTTTGCAGGTTATACTGCCTATTTTCAAAAGTTTATTAATGAATTATTTTTTGAATGCTTGTTTTTGCATGGAATTAAAGAATGTAGAAGTTTAAAAAATGCCAATCTTTCATGCAAAATGATAAGCGAACTATCATTTAAGGAGTTTATAAAAGAAGATGTACTTAACGAAAGACTTTTTGCGAAAATGAAGAGAAAATCCATATTACAAAGTTTGAATCCTGACATTCTTCAAGTATATTTTCACACGAAGCGAGAAAGAATTGAAAGCAAAGACACATTGAATGATTATTTGTTTGAGAGTTACACAAAATTTCTTCCTCATATATTACGTTGGGGCGAACACTCAGCGGCAAGTGCAGGTATGGATTGTTTAATGCCGTTTTCCGACAACCGTTCATTAACGGAATATGTCTTTAATGTGCCTTCTATTTATAAAATTCATAAAGGATGGGGGAAATATTTATTAAGAAATGCAATGGAGGGAATAGTGCCTGATGATGTACGTATGCGAAAACAAAAAATGGGTTTTTATACTCCTGAAGGATATTGGCTACAAGCTATCTCTAATCAAATAAAAAACCGTATTAGTGCTATGCCTGATAAAGAGAATATTGTAAATAAAGAATATCTTTTTAATCATTGGGATGATTTATTTAATACGGATAATATACATTTTCAACAATTTGCTTTCCGTTGTTTGAGTTATTTGGTGTGGCGAAACACCTGGGAGTAATTCTTAACTAAGGATTTATACGGAAAAACGTATATCTTAGAACGATTTCTATGATAAAAAGTACAAGGGCTACAAGTAAAAATGGGAAAAACTCTTCTGATTTATTTGTGAAAAGCGTTTCGTTGATAAGAGTTTTTTCCATAACATCAATTTCTTTGTAAATTTCTTGTAATCTTGTTTTGTTTTGTGCTCTGAAATATTTACCATTTGTTTCAGAAGCCATTTTTTTAAGTAAGTCTTCATCAATTTCCACTTCTGTGTAAACGATTCCGTAATTTGGAATATTCATGGGCGCTTGACCAAAAGAACCACAGCCAATGGTGTAAACACGGATTCCATGTTCTTTTGCAATTTCTGCTGCAGAAATAGGATCCATATAACCGGTATTGTTTATGCCGTCAGACAATAAAATAATAACTTTACTTTTTGCTTTGCTTTCTCGAATTCTATTGATAGCGGTTCCTAATCCATCTCCGATAGCGGTTCCATCATCAATGATACCATGTCCGAATTTGGTGTTTTCTAAAGCCAATTGTAAAGAGTGATGGTCGCTGGTTATCGGGCATTTAGTATAAGACTCTCCACTATAAACGACTAAGCCGATTCTGTCGTTGGGACGATTTTCGATGAAGGTTTTAATAACATTTTTTGAGGCTTCCAAACGGTTGGGTTTAAAATCCATAGCCATCATACTTGCCGATATATCCAATGCAATAACGATATCAATACCCTCAACATCTACTGTTTTGTGTGAAATGGATGATTGTGGGCGAGCGAGAGAAATAATGATAAACGTTAGTGCCAACAGGCGTAAAATAAAAGGGATAAAATAAAGTTTTTGTCTTAGATTTTTTGAACTATTCGTGAATGGGATATCTGTCGATACGGTCAGTGAAATTTCTGATTTTTTTCTTTTCCAAACATAAAAAGCTAATAAAGCAGGTATAATTAAAAGCAAGAAAAGGAGTTTTGGATATATAAACTCTATGTCTTTTAAATAGTTGATGATGTAATAAAAAAAACGCATGATATATTTCATTTGTATGTTAAGCATTTTCTTCTATGATTTTTGTTTCTTTGACAAAAATAACAATATTATCAAAACTCAACTGATTTTCATCAGAAAGAGGTTGCCCTTTGGCAAATTTAACCATATCGGAGTGATGTAAAGTATAAGAAACTTTTTGTATGAGGTGTTCTGCAACTCTCTGTTGATGCAATGCATGAATAATCTCATCACTTACCATTTCCATGGCTTGAATTCCCCATCTGTTTTCCATATACATACGTAATATTTCAGTTAATTCAGAATAATAAAGTTTATATTCTCCTTCTTGCCAAAGTTTTTTTAATCGTAAAGATTCTAAAGCCCTTAACGCAATACGATGTGCAGGCTCAAGAGGGATTTCTTTTTTTATGGAGAATGTTGATATTTTATTTTTTAGTCTCAGAATCAATAAGATAATCAATAGTATAAGGGCAATAATAACAGCACTCATTATAACGTATGTTACTATTTCTTTGAAAGTTAAGGGAGCTTTAAAGGGAGGTTTAATATCTTTGATTGCTAATGTTGTGTCGACATTTAATGTGTTAACTTGTATTTTTAAAGTTTGTGTTGTGGCTAATAGTGTAGAGTCATTATCATAAAAAGGAATAGGATGTATGATATAAGTACCTGAATCAAATGAAGTAAGAGTGTATTGTTGTTTATAGATAACCATATTGTTAATAGTATCTAATTGAGGTTTATAATATTCAATTATTTCAAGACCATGAAACGAAGAGTCATGCATCATAGGAAGCAACATCGTTTTATTGATGCTCCATGAGTAAGAAAGATGTAATTTTACATGGTCACCAATGAGCATGCGATTAGAATCTAATTTGGCTTCGGCATGATACTCTTGAGCTTTTAATGATACTATCAATAAGCAAAAAGTAAATATTAAAATATATTTTATAGTATTTTTCATTATTATCTTTTCAAAGTGTGTTTCTAAATTTATTTAATTTTTAACGAGGCATTCTTTTAAAATATTTTATTTATTAAGATAGAAATTTTGAAAATAGGGAGTGAATATATATCCTTACTACTTGAATTTAAAATTCCATGAGATGGATGGCATTATAGGGAATAATGACATTTGATAGGCAGTGTTATTTAATGAGAATGATTCATTATTCATTTGTGTGTTAATAGATATAAAGAATGGATTACGACGGTTATAAACATTATAAACCGAAAAGTTTAGTGCATGCTCAAATCTAGGGGTACGTTTAATAATCCAATTTACGGAAATATCTAAACGATGATAAGGAGCAATACGATAAGCGTTCTTTTCGCTGTATTCAGTAATAAGATTATATCCTAAGAAATAAAAGCCTACGGGTATTGTCATAGTGTTTCCGGTAGCATATACCCATACTAAAGAAGCATTTACGTTAGGAATAATTTCGTAGGATAGCATTATGGATATATCGTGTCGTCTATCGTTTTTGGCAAAAAATTCTTTACTACCGTTTATTTCCGGAAATTTTCTTTTTGCCCAAGACAAGGTATAACTAATCCACCCTGTAAATTTCCCTTTTGTTTTATTTAAAAACAGTTCAATACCGTATCCATATCCGGTGCCTTGTGTATATTGATATTCTAGCCCTGATGTTATTTCTGTAAAGGGAGAATACCCCTCTTTATATTCAGTAAGATTTTTCATGTTCTTGAAATAGGCTTCGATGGATGTTTCTAGCATATTGTCTAGGAAGTTTCTATATATTCCAAGCGAATATTGATTTCCGATTTGAGGTTTCACCAATTCATTAGAGATAATCCAAGCATCTGTCGGAAGAGAAATAGTAGATAAAGCTACTTGATGAATATATTGATAATTATGCGTATAAGATGCTTTAAGAGATGTAAAAGTGTCGATTGCATAACGTGCCGAAAAACGGGGTTCTACTCCCCAATATCCTTTGATTCGTTCGCCTTGTTTGTAAAATATAGAATCGGTAACCCGCCCTAATTCATCTAATTTATATGAGGTATAGGGACCAATATGTTCAAAATAAGAAGCACGTAAGCCTACGTTAAATTTTAATTTTTTGCCGATTTCAAATTCATCCAGGACATATACAGCGGCTTCATTTGCATGATAAATTCCGGGAGATTGTACATTCATACCCACATCACCGGAAATAGCAGAATATGTGTTTGGTGTAAACGTATGATAGATATAATTGGCGCCGAATTTAAAAAGATGTTCGGGTCTGGGATGATAGCTTAATTCTGTTTTTGCCGTATAATCGCGAATGCTTGAAAGTATGGTGAAATTATAAATGTCAAGCATGACATCCGTATTGAAGTTGTAATCGCTGAATAAAAGGGAAGTGTTTAAAAACAGTTGGTTGTTTATCATATAATTCCAACGTAAGGCAGCCGAAGCATTGTTCCATTTAAAAGTGAATTTAAGGTCACTGGAGCTGCTGCTGGAATAATTAAAGCCGTAAATATCGGAACCATAATAACCGCTAAGAAATATATGGTGTTTATCATTAATCATCCAGTTTATTTTCCCATTTAAATCATAAAAGTAAAATCGCATTCCTTTCAAATCGGAATCTTCTTTTAAAAAAGGTTGAATGATTAAATCTACATAGGTCCTGCGTCCGGAGATTAAAAAAGAAGCTTTATTTTTCACAATCGGACCTTGTAGGTTGATGCGGGAATAAATTAGTCCGATACCACCATCTACCTCGTACTTTTTCATATTTCCTTCTTTCATACTTACATCAAGTACGGAGGCCAATCGTCCACCGAAATTAGCAGGAATCCCGGCTTTAGTCATTTCAGCAGAGCGTATGGCATCGGTGTTGAAAATAGAGAAAAAACCAAATAAATGGCCTACATTATAAATAGTAGCACCATCTAAGAGCACTAAATTCTGATCAAGACTTCCTCCGCGTACATAGTAACCGGAATTTCCTTCACCTGAGTTTTGTATTCCCGGAAGTAGTTGAATGGTTTTGATTAAATCAACTTCTCCAAAAAACATTGGCATTTTCTTAACCGTTTCTATTCGTATTTCGGTTTTCCCCATATCCGTAGTTTCTATATTTTCATTTTTGCGAGTTCCTGTAATAATTACAGCCTGCGTTTCTATAATTGAGGGCTTAAGTTCAACGTTTAAACTTATATTTGATGTCAGTTCAATTGTTTTCGTAAAAGTCTCACAACCGATAAAGGATGCCTGAAATGTATAGGTGCCTGCGTCTAACGTTAAGGAGTAAAAACCGTAGGTGTTGGCTGTGGTACCTTTATAGTTTTCTTTGGCATAAATAGTAGCACCTGTCATGGCTTCTCCATTTGATGCATCATTGATATAACCACTTATTGTATATTTCTTTTGGGCTGAAACGGAGCTTATAAAAAATAAAAGAAAGAAAAAAAATAAGTAAAAAATTTTTTTCATACTATAGTGATTTATTGTATGTAAAAGAACGTGTGATTTTTCTAATTGTTGTTGAAAAAGTAAAAAATAACACCGCGGTAAAAACAAAGTATTTCAGCTAATGATTACTCATACTTGCGTTTTATGATGTATTATTTATTACTTTTGCATAAATATTTATTATTGTGAATCTGCTAAATGTTGAGAATCTTACCAAGTGGTATGGAGATAATTTGTTGTTTGAAAAAATTAGTTTCGGTATAGAAAAAGGACAAAAAATAGCTTTGATAGCAAAAAACGGAACCGGTAAATCTACATTGCTTCATATTATCATGGGAATAGAACCATCCGATGAAGGAAGCGTTACATTGCGTAATGATATTCAAGTGTCTTACTTGCCTCAAATTACTGATTATGATGAAGAAAGGACTATTCTTGATTTTGTTCTTAATGCAAATACACCGTTGATAAATGCAGTTAAGAACTATGAAAATGCTTTAGAAACTTATGGCGAACTGCCAAGTTCTATGCACAAAAAAGAAATGGAGATAGCTGTGGAACAAATGGATATGATGGATGCTTGGAATTTGGAAAGTAGGATAAAAGAAGTGTTGCATCGTTTTAATATTCAAAATGTATTTTTAAATATTAATTGTTTATCAGGGGGAGAACGTAAAAAAATAGCATTAGCACAAGTACTTTTATCCGAATCGGATTTGCTCATTCTAGACGAGCCTACCAATCATTTGGATATAGATATGATAGAATGGCTTGAAAATTATCTGTCAACAGCAAATATGACTTTGTTGTTTGTTACACATGATCGTTTTTTCTTGAATAAAATTTGTACTGGAATTGTAGAGTTGGATGAAGGGACCCTCTATCGGTATAAAGGTAAATATGCTTATTTTTTAGAAAAGAAATCAGAACGCATTGCTAATCAGTTCTCGGAAATTGAACGTGCCAAGTCAGTATATCGACGTGAATTAGAATGGATACACACTTCGCCTCAAGCTCGAACGACAAAAGCCAAAGCACGCATTAATCGTTTTGAGGAAATCAAACAAAAAGCCAATCAAAACTGTAAGCCAAACAATGCCGAATTTGCCGTTAAAACCGAACGAATAGGAAATAAAATATTGGAAATAAATAATTTGGATTTTAAGTACGATCAAAACCTTATTCTTAAAGATTTTTCTTATGTATTTAAAAAAGGGGAACGTTGCGGCATCGTTGGTCCGAATGGAAGCGGCAAATCTACATTATTAAAACTCATCATGAACGAATTACGACCAACAGCCGGTCGTATAGTCGCCGGAGAAACCATTGTTTTCGGTTATTACGGACAAGAAGGATTGTCGGATTCCTATTACGGGAAACGATTGATAGATATCGTAAAAGAACATGCAGAAATGATACGAATGGCAAATGGCAATTATATCTCTGCTTCTCAATTTCTTAATCATTTCGGATTTGAATTTCAAAACCAGTATGCCTATTATGAGCATTTAAGCGGAGGTCAACGACGGAAATTCTATCTTTTATTGGTTCTGCTCAAAAATCCGAACTTCATAATTCTTGATGAGCCAACCAACGATTTTGATATTGAAACACTTAATATTCTTGAAGATTTTTTACTGAATTTTACGGGTTGTTTATTGATAGTGTCACACGATCGCTGGTTTATGGATAAATTGGTAGATCATATGTTTATTTTTGAAGGAAATGGAACCATCAAAGATTTTTATGGTAACTACAGTGAATACAAAAAACAAAAAGATTTGGTTGAAAAAGGGGAACGATTAAAGAAAAAAGAAGTGAAACCTAAAATTGAAAAAATAAATACTACAGATAATGCGAACAAAATGACGTATAAAGAGCGAAAAGAATTCGAAGCTTTGGAGGAAGAAATACATCATTTAGAATTACAAAAACAACAACTTACCGAGAAAATGTCAAATCCTTCGGGTTTTGCAATGGAGATAGAAAAAATTTACAAATACTATGCTGAAATTTGCTGCGAATTGGAAGTAAAATCACTTCGTTGGCTGGAATTAGGGGAGAAGGAGTAATGTGTTATTTGCTCTATAATGTATGAAGTTTCAATAAAAATATCAAGCAAGAAAAAAGAAAAGCCCTCAATCAGAGGACTTTTGCGGTGCGGACGGGGCTCGAACCCGCGACCCCATGCGTGACAGGCATGTATTCTAACCAAACTGAACTACCGCACCTTTTTTAAGTATGCAAAAGTATATTTTTTTTCATTAGAAACTAAGGTTGATTCTCTTTTTTTTTGTTTTTTTTTGTTTTTTGAATTTATGTAAAATTATTATCATAGGATATAAAACATTTTTTGGCTAACTCTTTTTTTGAGGTGCTATTATTTTTTGTGCTAATGTACAGCAAAAAAAAGTGATAGAAAGATGGGACAAAAACGCAAAGAGCGTCCGAGTGTTGTCGCTTTATTAGAAACAATATC
>JAQVNO010000086.1 GCA_028703095.1 Bacteroidales bacterium | reverse complement strand
ATGCTACTACCGGCACAAAAATGAAATATTATCAATCTGTTACCGATTACGATGATGTAAGCGCAAAAGATATCGAACGTTACGGTATTAAAAAACACGGCTATGAAGATATTTTGGGTAAGAAATGTTTAAAAGTAACTACCGAAAAACCGGCAAAATCAACAACATGGATTTGGAAAAACATTCCCTTAAAAACCGAAGCAGATTTTGGTGGCAACAAAGTGTTGATGGAAGCCATTGAAATATCAACCGACAATGTCGATTCCAAACGTTTCGACCTACCTGCCGGTATTACTTTTTCAGAGGTAGAATAATTTAAAGAAACAACTAATAACGTAAAAGAATGCAATATGAAAGCTTTATTCTCATGCATTCTACTTTTGATAACTCTGATAGAAGCATGTAAGCGTACACCCCATACCTCATTTTCTATCGGGGAAGTTGCTATTCACATGCCGGACACTACGATTGAGTATTATCCTAAAAATTACCAAAAGACTATACTTGATACTTTACTTGATGATGATAACAACATCAGACTGTATCTAAGCATAGCTACACGTATGGATAAGATAGTGAGCCAATGTTATGAAGATGACAGTACGCATTTCAGACTTTTGAATTATCGAGATAATACTCTGCAGGTCAAGTTTATGATGGATGAAGAAATTATCTTAGACACAAGCATTGTTAAGGAAGCACTACGACAAATCGGAGACGAAGAATTCTTAAAACAATCCATATTGTATTCAGCCTGGATTAATGATTATGATAAAGAAACCCAAACAGTAGAAGTACGTTTTAACGTACTAGTACCGGATACTGACTGGTCCTATCTCTTTATGCTTACTGCAGACAAAGACGGTCATTCCAAAATTGTACTTGATGAAATACACTGAGTTTTATATAATAATTATAAGTGCAGCGTCAGCACGATAAACACTGACAAAACGACCATGAAAAAACAATATTTCCTATTATTTATTTTATTAGTATTGGCTTTTAAGATAAACGCACAGATTCCAAACAACGGATTTGAAAACTGGACAACAACAGGAGCTTATGAAACTCCTATATTTTGGACATGTGGCAATTCAAGTTCTTCAGGGGCTTTTTACCCAGTTACCAAATCCACAGACCATTATCCTACTTCTATGGGTAGTTACTCTATACGATTAGAAAATAAACTCCCTTTAATTAATGGATCTTCATATGGATTTGCATTTACAGAAAACGGAACTGAAAATGCAGGTTCCCCTTCATTTCCTTTATTAGGACATCCTACCAGCTTTTGTGGTTATTATAAATGTTTTCCTTTAAATAACGATACTATGCAAATTGGCATTATGTTATTTAACAATGGTGAATTTGTTGCAGGCGCGGAGCTTTTATGTACTGATACCGTCGCCAATTGGACATCATTTAATGTTCCCATTTCAACATACACCGATGCTGATAGTGCCTGTATTGCTGTGGCAGCATTTTATAATGATACAAATTGCGCTTTGCCAAACGGTCCCTATGGAAATTCAGTCTTATATGTAGATAATTTAAGTTTTGACAGTCTTATTACTTCAGTTTCTGAAAGAATTGATAAGTGTTTATCTTTTAATTTGTTCCCTAATCCCGCATATGATATTCTCAATTTGGATATTGAAAACTCAAACAATTCTGAGCTTATGTTTAATATCTATAATATGCTTGGGACACTTGTCAAATCAGAAAGACTTTTTAGCAAACAAATATACATTTCGGATTTGTGTAATGGTATGTATATGCTTGAGATTAAATCTAACGAAAGAACTTATAAACAGAAATTAATCATCCAAAAATAAAAAAAAAAGAGTACTATTTCCAATTCCACCATTTTAATTTTTCCATATCCTGTTTTTCCTCAAGAGTTTCTGCATAATAAACAGCACAGCGAAAAACATACAACAAGCATTTATCCTGCACGCAACCAGCATAACGATTGGATAAATCATACAAACTTTCGGGACTTTTTCCTTTCAAATCAGAAATGTCTCTAATACCAATATTCCATAAATCAAGAGCAATAGATTTTCCGACACCGGGAATTATTTGTAAACGTTTGAGTAATTCTTTTTGTGTGATAGTATACATAACCTATTGGATAATTTATTATATATCTTTAAAGAAAGGAATCAAACATTTTTGAGTACTTCCCATATTTTAACCATAGCAAGCGTATCTAAATGGCAATATTTTAAAAGTTCATCACGTACTTTTACTGTATGCTCTTTATCATTAGCATAATATAATTCTAAAAAAGCATTGCTGGCACTCATACCATCAGAAATTTCCAAAGAGTGATACGACAATTCCGGACACAATATCGGCAATACTACTTTGATGGAATATAAAGATTGCATGGATTCCGTACGATAGAATTTTTTTCTGAAAGGAATTATTAAATCGGTTAAACGTTCGATGATACTATCTAATTCATTTGCATACAGCGGAAAATCACGTTTCATCTCGTTCAAACGTGTCCTCTCAAAACCAATGTTGTAAACAAAAATGCACTTTGCCTCAGTCGTTTCTTTTATCAATTGCCGGATGAGTCCTAATCTCGGGTCAATACTTAGATTGCTTTCCGCTAAATAGGCACTATGTATTATTTCCCCTTCTTCTGTTTCTTGACAATGCAGTGAATATTGAAAAGGAATTTGCTGATAGGGACGTGAATCATCAAAAAGAGGTATACCGGGCATGATAGTTTCAAAATCAAGGTGGCAAATTGGATAGCTTACTTTATTAACGAAATTTCGGACTTGATTGGTATTTACTTCCGGCTCATTACTAAGAATGATATTTTCTTTTTTCTGTTGAGGGTTTAGTCTCATGCAATAGTTGTAATAATCGCAGAGATAGGGTTTTTCACATTGTTCCCCCATTTTTATCTGAGGCTCCTCCCCTTTTAACATCTCTTCCAATTCAGCCAGTTGAGCCGGTATTTCAGCTTGTATGGCAAGTACATCCGGTAAAACGGATTCGGGTAAAAATAATTGTTGTACATCAATAGCTCCTTTACGCACATACTCTCTGTTAAGATGCATAAGAAAAGCATCCCCAACTTCTAAACCACAAGCTTTTACAACATAATACTGTATGCCTATGTCTTTAAAATGTTCAGGTTTAACACTATTGGCACTTTTTACTTCATAGAGATTCCATTTTCCGTTTTCTTTATGGAGTATATCCACAGCAACCAGTGTATTGTTATAAACAAAGGTTGCTTCATAAATGGTTTCAACGCCTGCTTGGATATAACTTTGCGTACGTTTAGCTGCTAAAAAGCTTGGAAATGGTTCTATTACAGCATTTTTGCCTTTAGGGAAATACGTTCGCGCCAACTCCCCTACAGAGGCTCCCCTGTTGAAAACAAGTTGTGTGGATTCCGATATTTCTTGTTCCTTTTTCTTATGAACATAGAGCCAGAGTGATTTCCGGCAGTTCATTCCTCTTACATATTTTGATTTTGATAACATAATCTAATATTTTCCGGCAAAATTAAATCACCCCTTTGCTATAACAAAGCAAAGTGATTTTAAAATCATGCTAAATGAGAGGCTAAGTCTTATTCTTTTCAGAAAAAGGCAACTTACTTAACTGTAACTTTCCCTTTTTTAGAACCCATCAAGTTACATTTAGCTACGGCTTCTATCTTCATGCCGGGTTTGACACCGGATAAAACAACTTCCACCGTTTCAGTAGTAGCATTTTCCTGTTTGGTTTCATTAAAGGTTTTTACTTCTTTGCCGTCAACAGTAATGACAATTGATTGAACAAAATGAGTATTTACATTACTTACGGGATGTGTAACTATTACTTTAACGGTAGAAGTCTCAGCATTATAAGAGACAACTACTTTTTTAGGAGCATGAGCCATTAAACACACCGGAATAAAAGCAAGAAAGAATAATGTTAATAACTGTTTTTTCATAACTAAAATATTAAATAATAAGCAAATAAAATTAAATGTACGCACATCAACGAAAAACCAATGATGCCGACACGTTTATGCCATATATACTTCATTTTAACGATTTTTAAACCGCTTAAAAATGAAAAAATAAAAAAAATCCCTGCAACAGCTCCAAAGGCTATAGCTAAATAATAGAAGAAAATATACCAATCGAATGTTTCCATAATGATAAAATTTTAATTTCTACATGCAAAAATACATTAAAAATTAATATAAATGCACATACTTTATATAATTAAGTTACTTCTATCAAATAATTATATATTAATGTGAAAATTAAATTATTGTAAATTATTGCTGTGGACTTGTATTCCATATTTTCCAAGAAGCCTCTGCTGGAAGATAGAACATTTCATACCCATATTCTATACCGGCTCTTTGTTCCTTTCCTTTTTTAAGAAAGAGCGTTTCGGAAGGATTATATACTAAATCTATCAACAAATGCTTATCACCAATTGCCTTATATGGAATGTGAGGAAAACTGTCAACATGAGGAAGCATTCCCAATGGTGTGCAATTAATAATTAAATGATGTTCTTGAATGATTTTGTCTGTTATTTGTTGATACAATAGTGTATTTGTTTGTTCCTGACGGCTAACAGATTGATATGGAATTTGCATTGATTTTAACACAAAAGCGACGGCTTTAGCAGCGCCTCCGTTTCCTAAAATCAAAGCCTGCGTATCTGATGGTAAAGTGTATTTTTTTAAAAGGGAATCAAAGCCGATAATATCTGTGTTATAAGCATATACCGTATATTTAGTGTCTTTACGCAGTATTTTTAAAACATTTACTGCTCCAACCTTCTCAGCAGTAGCATCAAGGATGTCAACATACTTCAAAATATCTTCTTTATATGGAATCGTAACATTCAATCCTTCAATTAATGGATGTTGCTGCATAAGCAACGGAAATTGATGAATGCTATCTAAAGGGAAAATTTCATAGCTTACATCCTTTCTGTTTTCCTTTTTAAATTTATGTTTAAAATATTTTTTTGAGAAAGAATGTGTTAAAGATTTCCCGATGATACCATACAGCTTAGTCAATTTTTTACTTCTTTTTGTTTTTCAATCCTTTAATAATTACATAAAACAGCAAAAGCACTCCTAATCCCAATAAGATATAGGACAATTCATGGCTGTATGTATTGATAATATCTTGTTCTCCGTGAGCGATATATCCCAATACAGCCAACATAGAATTCCAAATTCCTGCGCCCAAACACGTATAAGTGATAAAAGGAGTTAATTTCATTTTCGCTAATCCTGCCGGGATTGAAATAAGTTGGCGTATACCCGGAATCAAACGTCCGATAAAAGTAGAAATATTCCCGTGTTTCACAAAATAATCTTCCACTTTTTTAATTTTACTGCTGTCTAATAATAATAAATGTCCCAACTTACTATCTGCAAACTTGTATACAAGGGGTCTACCGAGATATAGCGAAATAAAATAATTTATCAAGGCTCCTATCAATGCCCCTAAGGTACCGAATAAAACAACTATAAAAACATTTAATAATTTATATTCCGTAATATACAAATTTTCATTTTCCGGATTACAAGCAGCATAGGCAGCCGGTGGTATCACAACTTCTGAAGGAAAAGGGATAAAAGAACTTTCGATGGTCATCAGAGCAGAAATTGAAAAATAATTCAGATGATACATATACCAATCAACAACTTTGGTAATTACCGATTTTTCGGTCACCGTAGTTTCATCCAAAGTAGTTGATTGTAGAGGAAAGCTATCGTTAGTTTGTGCATTTAAAACACTATAAGACGTAAACAAAAAAAAGCAAACGAAAATAATTTTCTTCATAAGGTATTATTTTTTTATATGAGCAAGAAATTCAATAACATCAGGAATATTGTACATGTTTTCATCGTATTCGAAAAATTCGGATAATAATTCCGGATTGGAAGCGAATGCTAAATGTAAATACGAATTTCCTTGGATAATATCTTCTTTTAAATAGTAATAATTTGCCATTCTATAAACATAAGAAATGTTATCTGACTGTTTTTCTATTCCTTCAAATAATATTTGAATAGCTTGATCAATAGCATCAATAGAAACATAAAAATCTGAATATAAAAGCCATGTATCAGATTCTTGTGGAAAGTGCTTGGCGATGTATTGAAAAGTCAGCAGTGCTTCTTCATTACGTTCCGCATCGCAAAGATATTCACTTTTAAGCAGCCAGTATTCTGCATTGTTTTGTTCCAATGCAATGGCTTTATCTATACTTTCTATAGCATGATTATAATTTTCCATTGCAGCATATACTATTGCTTTACTGACATATGACAAATAAAAATTAGGGTTTTCATCGATAGATTTTTGAAATGCAAACAAGGCCCCTTCATTATCACCGGATTTATATAAATTGTCGCCTAATTGATGCCATACCATTTCTTTGAATTGTGATATTTGCATTAAAACAAGGAACGTATCGTTTGCTTTCTTCGTATCATTTAATTTAAAATAGGTTTGCATGCTATATAAAAGAGCTTCTTCATTATTTTCGTCCAAAGCCAAAGCATAATCAAAAGACTCAATGGCTTTTTCATACAAATCTACTTCCATATACGCCAATCCCAAATAGCACCAACCGATGGATGACATAGGGTTTTTATCCAGAAAATTAATGAAATAATCAACAATTTCGTATTTCTCATCCTCTTTGGCGACATTGTAAAAAGCATCCGATACGCTAGAAATAAGATATTCATTTTCAGGGTCTAATTCGAGTGCTTTTTTTAGATAATGTAATGATTTTTTCCCCTCTTCCATTTGTTCGTATACATCCGATAAACCTAAATAAACATCTTCTAAGAAAATATGTTCATCATCCCTTATTTTGAGTAAATTTTCATATTTCTCTATTGATTTATCGAATTTATTCAGCTGCGCATACAAATATGCTTGTTCTAATTGCATTTCTGTTTCAGCAAATAATACTTTATCTGCTTCTTCAAGTATTTTCAATGCTTCTTCATTCTTCTGAGAATAAATAAGATAATGCACTTTTTTTAATTGCAACTCCATAGCATCCGGAAATTGTTTTATTCCTAACGAAAGTACTTTTTGAGCTTTATTCAGCTTTCCGGTAAAAAAATAATGATCGAATATTAACGCATAATCATCTCTATCAAAAAAAACGGGGATATTAGTTTCCAGCATTTTATCAAATCGTTCGATGAGATGTTCCATTTCCCTATCTTGGGAATCTTCGTTAAAATTATCGTCGAAAAAATCTTCTTGCATATTAATTCTTTTTTTGTTCAAAACAGGCATCCCAATCTTTCCAGATAACATCATAACCATGATTATGTATCATTTGTATCATTTCGTTGGGATTTCTGTTGTCGTTTGTTGTAAATTGTTCTAATTCATTATCAGAGGTTGTATAGCCACCCGGATCGGTTTTAGAACCGGCACTCATCGATGTAATGCCCAGTTCTACCATATGATTTCTAAATTTCTGATTTTCTCGTGTTGTTAATGACATTTCTAAATCATTATCGAAAATACGAAAAGCCCATATCATTTGAGCAAATTCCTTATCATCGACCATATAGTTCGGCATAAAACCACCTACGTGCGGACGTATACGAGGAAAAGCGATAGAATATTTTGTTTTCCAATAATTTTTTTCCAAATACCTAAGATGCATTGCCATAAAAACGGCTTCAATACGCCAATTTTCAAGACCTAATAAAGCACCTAAGCCAATTTTATGTACGCCTGCAATTCCCAATCGGTCAGGTGTGTTTATACGCCAGTTATAATCTTTTTTCTTCCCTGCCGGATGATAGAGGGTATATCTTTCTTTACAATAGGTTTCCTGATACATATAAACCCCATGCAAGCCGGAGACTATCAAACGTTTATATTCATCTGTGCTCATGGGTTGTACTTCCAGAGTAATCTGTTTAAAATAAGGACGTATCAATTGCATGGCATGCTCAAGATAATCTACGCCTGAATGTTTCGGCGACTCTCCCGTAAGTAATAAAATATGCTCATAGCCCATTTTTTTAATAACCTTCACTTCCTCTAAAATTTCCTTATCATTTAAAGTTATTCTAGATATTTTATTTTTATGGTTAAAGCCGCAATAAATACAATGATTGCTGCATTCATTACTTAAATACAAAGGAATGTAAAATTGTATGGTTTTTCCAAAACGTTTTTGAGTGGCTTCCCGGCTTTTTTTTGCCATTATTTCAAGGTAATCTGCTGCTGAGGGCGACACCAAAGCTTTGAAATCTTCCATAGTCAATAAGGGCGTATGTAAAGCATGTTCTACATCTGCCTTGGTTTTGGCGTTGATTTCGTCTCCTATTTTATCCCAATTATATTTTTCCGCTATTTCCGAGAACATGTTTACTTCTAATAATTATCGCAATGGATGATTTGCATTTTTTTTATCTGTTTATAAGTGTTTTAAGCTTTAATTAAATGTGCTTATGCATCTGTGCAAAAGTACACTTTTTTTTAATTATCAATCATTAAATTTATGGAAATTACCAAGGCTTACATTCACATTTAAAATAAAAAAAAGAGCCACATTCATGCGACTCTTTCACAAAATGATGTCATTATTTTTTATTTATTACAAATAAACTTATAATTACCTAAAACTTGATGATTGTTTTTCAATTGTATAACATACATACCATTGGCAAGTGAAGAAATATCTAAACGAGCATTCCTATCATTTACTTGTTGTGAGTAAATTATTTTTCCATAAACATCCAAAACAAGAACTTGATTTACCGTAGCATTTTCTTCCCAAAGTATATCTACATAATCTTTAGCCGGATTAGGCCATATGTTGACTTCTATGTCATAACCTGCATCACGGATACTTGTCTCATCGTTGCAAACAATATTTGATTTTGTACTATAGAACCTATTATCATCGCCACTTTTCAAAGACATAATTCCTTGCGGATTACAGCTATACGGAAGGTTAATTTCAATCTGATAATATACGGTTCCTACTACTTCATCGGTATAAGAGGTGAAATTAGCAGAAATATCTGTTAACGGTTGCATATTAGCTTTACTTGTACCTCTCGATATTGAATAGGATGTATATTCCAATCCTTCATAAGGCGTCCATATTAAATTCCACTTATTACCTATCCCTTTGTTAATAGTTAAATGTATGGTTTGATGGTAAGGACTTAGGTTAGTTTCATAACCATAAACAGTCATTGCTCCTAATTTATAGCGATAGGCTTTTTTGGATGCATCAGAACTGACATCCACATAAGTGGCTAAAGAATCATAAAGTAGTGTTTTAATAAGCACGTAATTATCTGCGTCATTTGCTTCACGGTAAATTTTAAAGTCAGAAAT
>JAQVNO010000085.1 GCA_028703095.1 Bacteroidales bacterium | reverse complement strand
ACCATTGGGAACGATTATATGCACCTATACGAAAATCACCATCATAAAAAGCTGTTGAAGCAGGATTTAATGAAATCGGATTCATCCAAAATTGAGAAAAATGTATATCTTGTGCCGATATTTTAAAATATAAAGGGCTTAATATACATAGAATCCTTATAATTTTATAATGAAATCCTTTTAAATACATTGTTATAACATATAAATTTAATGTTCAAAATATTTAACAAAAGTACTAATTTTTTTAATTCTAAGGATGTATTTTAATGAAATAGAAGTAAAATTCAAATTACGAATATAGTTTTCGCTTTCATTTATATACATTTTATTAATGAAAATTACAAGCAGAATAAATATAAAAAAAACCATTTTCTAATTTTAGAAAATGGTTTATGTTTACTAAACGAAAAGATTATTCGGTGATAACGTTTAAGTTAAATTCAACGCGAACATCTTTATGTAAGCCAACGCTGGCTTTATATTGACCTAACTCTTTGATGTGTTGACCTTGAATAAGTATTTTTTTACGATCAATATCAATATCAAATTGTTCTTTCAATGCCTCAGATACATTTATGTTTGTAACGGAACCGTAAATTGTACCTTCTTCGGTTGCTTTCACAAGAATATTTACGGTTAAGTCGGTTAAACGTTCAGCCAAGCTCATGGCGTCGTTTTTCATTTTTTCCAATTTTCGGCTACGTTGTTTCATGGTTTCAGCCAAGATTTTTTTATTGGAATCAGTAGCAGGAATAGCTAATTTTTTAGGAAATAAAAAATTGCGAGCGTAACCGTTTTTTACGTTTACGATTTCATTGGCATATCCTAAGTTAACGATATCTTCTTTTAAAATAATTTCCATATGTATTTTCCTCCTATTTTTCTTTTAAGTTATCGGCAACATAAGGTAGAATAGCAATGTGACGTGCTCTTTTAATTGCCTGAGCAACTTTCTTTTGGTATTTCAAGGATGTACCTGTAAGACGTCTTGGTAATATTTTTCCTTGGTCGTTAATAAAACGAAGTAAATATTGTCCGTCTTTGTAATCAATGTATTTAATGCCGTGTTTTTTAAAACGACAAAATTTCTTCTTTTTAACATCAACCGCAATGGGTGTTAAATATTTTATATCTGTATTTGACTGTGCCATTGTGATAAATATTATTCGTTAGTAATTGCTTTATTTGCTGCTTCTGCAGCATTTTTTTTGTTTTCACGTCTTTTCTCATTGTACTGAATGCCATGTTTTTCAAGCGCAACTGTTAAAAAACGAATGATTCTTTCATCGCGTTTGAATTGAATTTCCCATTCTTTTACAAACGTACCATCGGCTTTAAATTCAAATAATTGATAAAATCCCGATGATTTTTTCCCAATCGGGTAGGCTAATTTGCGCATGCCCCAGTTTTCCTGATGCACAAGCTCACAGCCATTGTCGAGCAAAATTTTCTCGAACTTGCTTACCGTTTCCTTCATCTGATCTTCAGACAAAACGGGAGTCATAATGAAAACGGTTTCGTAATGATTTACCATGTCTCTGATAATGTTTAAGTTAAAAATTTTTATTAATTTATTTTTTAAGTTTGCAAAGGTATGTATTTTTTTAATATAAATATGTGATTATTGAGAAAATATTTAATAATGATTATAAAGATAGCGCTACTATGGAGCTCATAGGATGTAATGGTGTGTTGAGACGTTACAATAATGCCGCAATTACGAAGCTAAACATGTAAGATGTAACACGTGTAAATACTACAGTATTGATGCAACAACTTCGTTGATGAGAATGAAAATCTATTCCATTAGAGAAGTGTAGCTGCGGTATTTATATTTAAATCAAAATAATTTAGTATAAAAAAGAGGATGTTTCATTAAACACCCTCTTTTGATTAAATAATAGTTGAATAAATTATCCTATCATATTTTTAAGGTCTTCATCGACGGTTGAAATGCCTCCGATTCCGAAGCTTTCCACCAAAATATTAACTACATTGTGAGAAAGGAAGCCCGGAAGGGTAGGTCCTAAATGGATGTTTTTAACGCCAAGACTTAACAATGCTAACAATACAATAACTGCTTTTTGTTCGTACCATGCAATGTTATACACAATGGGTAGTTTATTAATGTCGTCCAAACCAAAAACTTCTTTTAATTTTAGTGCTATAACTGCTAATGAATAACTATCGTTGCATTGACCGGCATCGAGTACTCTGGGAATTCCGCCTATATCGCCTAATTGTAATTTATTGTAACGGTATTTGGCACAACCGGCTGTTAAGATAATGGTGTCTTTCGGAAGCTTTTGTGCAAATTCGGTATAGTATTCACGACTTTTCATCCGTCCGTCGCAACCTGCCATAACTACAAATTTACGAATTGCACCGCTTTTTACAGCCTCAACCACTTTGTCAGCTAATGCAATGACTTGATTATGGGCAAATCCACCTATGATTTCACCGTTTTCGATGGCTTCCGGTGCTTTGCAACGTTTGGCATGGGCAATGATTTGTGAGAAATCTTTTGCCTTTCCATCTACTCTGTCAGCTATATGAGGAAATCCTGTAAAACCTGAGCTTCCTGTAGTGTATACGCGGTCGCTGTAAGTACTATCGGTGCGAGGGGGCACAATACAATTGGTAGTAAATAGAATAGGTCCGTTAAATGTTTCAAATTCTTTTGTTTGACGATGCCATGCATTGCCATAATTGCCAACAAGGTTTTTATACTTTTTAAAATATGGATAATAATGTGCCGGTAACATCTCGGAGTGGGTATATACATCTACGCCTTCGGGTTCTGCTTGGGCTAACAACTCATCCAAATCTTTTAAATCATGACCGCTGATTAAAATAGCCGGACGATTTTTAACACCTATGTTAACTTTTGTGATTTGTGGATTTCCGTAAGTTGAGGTATTGGCTTTGTCTAATAAAGCCATGGTTTTTACACCATATTCTCCACATTTCATGACTAATCCTAACAATTCATCTTTACTTTGTTCGGATAAAGTACTACTTAAAGCTATTTGCATGAAATCGAAAATATCTTTATCAATATGATTAAGATTATAGGCGTGTTCGGCATAAGCCGCCATTCCTTTTACTCCTAACACCAGCATTTGGCGTAGTGCACGGATGTCTTCGTTTTCAGTAGAAAGGATGCCGACTTTTTTAGCTTTTTCTTCCATTTCAGCTTCAGTTGCAGCATTCCACACAAGTGCATCGTGATGTAAGAATTCACAATTTACTTTACACTTGGTTGCTTCTTTCTTTAATTCGTCGCGTAAAGCTAATCCGGCTTTTATTTCTGTGATAAAACGTTGTTTATCGAAATTAGCATTCGTAATGGTCATAAACAAGCCGTTCATGATAAATAAATCAGCTTTATCGGATGCTTTTCCCGATTGACGTAAACAATGATTGATTTTTGATAATCCTTTTAATACATAGATTAATAAATCCTGATAATTAGCAACTTCAGGACTTTTTCCACAAACACCTCTGACTACGCAGCCGGTGTTTTGAGCAGTTTCTTGACATTGAGAGCAAAACATAGCGTTCATTTTTTTTAAAATTTAATTAATAGTTAATTTTGATGCAAAGATATACTATTACAGGCATAAATTTTGTAACATATGTTACAATAATAAAAAATAATCTCATGGAAGAAAAAATAGCAAAATGCAGTTTGTTTAAAAACATTTCAAAAGATGAAATACAGGCATTGTTAAATCAAACACGTTATAAAATAAAGAAATACAGCAAAGATTCTATCATTGTTTTTCAGAATGATGTATGTATTGATTTAATTATTTTATACAGTGGGAGGGCAATAGCAGAAAAAATTAATTATAGCGGGAAAATTATGATAGTAGAAGAATTTACAGCTCCCAGGGTGTTGGCTCCGGCTTTTTTATATATTAAAAATAATTATTATCCGGTAAGTGTTTATGCAATGGAATCATGTGAGTTAATCATGATACCACGGAAAGATTTTATGAGCATCTTGCAAAAGAATAGTCAGATATTGTTTAATTTTTTAGAAATAATTTCCGAACAAACGTATTTCCTAAACGAGAAGTTGAATATAATGAAATTAAGTTTAAAGGGCAAGATTGCTAAATATTTATTAAATCAAAAACAAATAAAGGGGAAAGATATAATAGAAATTCCTTCCCATCAGCGTTTAGCAGAAATGTTTGGTGTAGCGCGTCCTTCTTTAACGCGTAGTCTTGCTGAAATGCAAGCAGATAAAATGATAAACATTGCTAATAAGAAAGTACACATCTTGAGTACTCCGGCTTTAAGAAATTTGGCAGAATAAATATTTTTTAATCGGATACTTTTTTCATATACATGTTATGTCAATATTCTTATTTCATATAATAAAGTTTGGACTATGAATATATACTAAAGCCAAATAATTTGTTAAAAATTATTCGTTGTAAATATGAAATAAAAAACAAGTATAAGAATTAAATGAGTAGCCTAAGTGTAAATAAATATTTAGTACATTTGCATTCGATAATTTAATAAACTATTTTTTTGAAAAAAATTAAAAATCAAAAACATAAAAAAAATATAGTATGGCAATCATTAAACCATTTAAAGGATTACGTCCTCCAACAGACATCCTAAAACAATTAGCCTCCCGTCCGTATGACGTGTTGAATTCCGCAGAAGCCCGAATAGAAGCAGCAAATAATCCTTATTCATTGTTACATATTACCAAAGCAGAAATTGATTTACCGGAAGGAATAGACGAGCACGGCAAGGAAGTATATGATAAAGTAGTGGAAAACTACCATAAGTTTAAAACCAATGGATGGTTGGTACAAGATAAAGAAGAAAAATTATATATCTATGCTCAAACCATGGATGGTCGCACACAATACGGCATAGTAGCATGTTCACATACCGATGATTACATAAAAGGTAATATTAAAAAACATGAACTGACACGTAAAGATAAAGAAGAAGATCGTATGATTCATGTGCGTATTACCAATGCAAACGTTGAACCGGTATTTTTTACCTATCCTGCACATAAGGAAATTGATACTATCGTATCAACTATCGTAAAAAATCAGAAACCGGAATATAATTTTGTTGCTGATGAAGGATTTGTACATACATTTTGGGTTATTGACGATAAAGCAACAATTAAACGAATAGTTGAAATATTTAAAAACGACATACCGAATTTATATGTTGCCGATGGTCATCATCGTACGGCTGCTGCTGCTTTGGTGGGTCAAGAACAAAAATCAAAAAATCCAAGTCATAACGGAACGGAAGAGTATAACTATTTTATGACTGTAATTTTCCCTGATAATCAATTGAAAATTATTGACTATAACCGTGTGATTAAAGATTTGAACGGTTTAACAAAAGAAGAGTTTGTCCAAAAACTTCAATCATCGTTTACACTGGAAATAATGGGTGCTGATATTTATAAACCGATGAAATTGCATGAATTTAGTATGTATATGGATGGTAAATGGTACCGAATGACAGCAAAACCGGGAACCTTTAACGATAATGATCCTATCGGTGTTTTGGATGTAACCATTTTATCGAATTTGGTATTGGATCAGATTTTAGATATTAAAGATCTACGTACATCAAAACGAATTGATTTTGTCGGAGGAATACGCGGATTGGGAGAGTTGAAACGACGTGTGGATTCGGGTGAGATGGTGGCTGCTTTTGCCATGTTCCCTGTTTCGATGAATCAATTGATAACTATTGCTGATACAGGTAACATCATGCCTCCCAAAACTACTTGGTTTGAGCCTAAATTGCGTTCCGGTTTAGTTGTTCATGAATTAAAATAATAAAATTTAATTTGTAAAATATGATGAAGTTGTTTGTTTAAATTAATGAACAACTTCATTTTTTTTAATGTGTTTTAATGAAATAAAAAATTATGAAAGTTTTAAAAATTATTTTGATTGTTGTGCTATCGATTGTTATGATAGCAGTTTGTATCTATGCGTATTATGGAGGTTTTACGAAAATTGAATGTAAGGTATCTACTCAGGGAGGAGAAATCTTTGTTTATGAAGAGATGATAGGTGATTATAGTCAGAGTTCACAAGTGATGGATAAAGTGTATAATTCTCTGTTAAATAATGAGAAAATAGAAACCTTCAAAGGATGCGGCATTTATTATGATAATCCAAAATATGTAGAAAGAAGCAAGTTACGTTCGGAATTAGGTTGTTTGCTTGAAGGGAATGATACGAATAAATTATTAGAATTGAAAGACAGATATCAAATTAAAACTTTTCCTGTAGGTAACTATATAGTTACAGAGGTTCCATTTAAAGGATTTCTTTCTGTGATGATTGGGATTATAAGGGTGTATCCTAAAATAGGAGAATATGTCAAAGCAAATGGATACAGTGATAAAGGTGCTATTGCAGAAATTTATGATGTACCGAACAAAAAAATCATCTATCGTAAAGAAATCACTAACAAATAATTGAAATGATTGAGCAACATCCTTTGCCGTTTTTTTTACCTTACAATGCCCGACTACTTATGCTGGGAAGTTTTCCTCCGGCTACAATAAGATGGTCTATAGATTTTTATTATCCTAATTTACAAAACGATATGTGGCGTATATTTGGGTTGGTCTTTTTTAAGGATAAGGATTTTTTCATAGATTCATCTAAAATAGCTTTTAATAAAGAACGTATTATTAGTTTTTTAAATAAAAAGGGTATTGCATTGGGAGATACGGCTCGGTCAATTGTACGATTGAATAACAATGCTTCTGATAAATATTTAGAGGTAAAAGAAGTGATAGATGTGTTACATACACTTTCATTATTGCCGGAATGTCAAACTATCGTTACAACGGGTCAAAAAGCTACGGATATAATTTGCTCCATTATTAATGTAAATGAACCCAAGTTGGGAGAGTCTTCCGTTTTTAACTATATAGGACGAAATATGGCATTGTATCGTATGCCATCATCTTCAAGGGCATATCCTAAATCATTGGAAGAAAAGGCTAAAATTTACGAAAGGATGTTTAAAGAACAGCATATGCTGTGAAAAATTATTTAGCATTTGCAATCTGTACTCTGAATTAAATTATTTATTTTTCATAGTGTTTTATAGAAATGAATCTTTGATGCTATTGCTTACTACTGATAATCTAAAAAAATGTACTTTTGCAAAAAAATATTTATATGAAAATTTATAGACATAAATTAAGGAGAGTTGTTGTTAGTGTTTTTTTGACAATGTGTTTTTTAGGCACATTTGCTCAATTATCACAACCCGTTAAATGGACATATACCACGAAAACTGTTAAAGATAATATAGTAGAAATTCAAATTACGGCAAATGTTGAAAAAGGATGGCATTTGTATTCACAATACAATACGGAAGGAATCACACAACAAACGGTATTTACCTATGAGCCTTCCTCAAAATATGAGCTGATAGGCAAAACTAGCGAACCTGCATATATTGAATTCACGGATGAATATGGCACTGATCGTTACTTTGAAAAATCTCTGGTAGTTTTTAAACAAAAAATTAAAGTGCTATCAGAGAAAGATTTTGTATTAGAAGCTATAGTAGATGCACAAGCGTGTATAGAAGGGAAATGTGTATTGGTGGGAGATGAGTTCAGTTTTAAAATAAAAGGAATTCCACAAGCGAAAGAGGAAAAGGTAGAAGAGATTACTTCTAAAAATGAATCTTCTATTGATACTGTTATACTTGATAAAACTGAAATTCAAAAGGATATAATAAGCCAAGATGTTAAAAACGAAAAACAAGAAGTGTCTTCTAAAACAGAGACAAAAGACAAAGCATGGTGGTTGGTATTTTTGATTTCGTTTGGAGCCGGATTATTAGCGTTAATAACTCCTTGTGTTTTTCCGATGATACCTATGACTATAAGTTTCTTTATGAAAGGTGAAAAGAGTCGTAAACAAGGATTGAAACAGGCTTATTTCTTTGGAGGTTCTATTATCTTTATTTTTGCGGTATTAGGATTAGCGTTAACCTTATTATTGGGAAAAGATGCTATGTATCTTATCAGCACTCATTGGGTGCCAAATGTTATTTTCTTTTTGATTTTTATGATTTTTGCTTTTTCTTTTTTCGGTTTATTTGAGATTACATTACCAAGTTCTTGGATAAACAAATCCGATAAACAATCGGATAAAGGTGGATATATGGGGTCATTTTTCATTGCATTGACAACAGTTTTAGTTTCATTTTCCTGTACCGGACCGATTTTAGGAGCAGCACTTATCGAGATGGCTTCCGGTTCAAGCCAAAGTTTGGTGTTTTTTATTTCCATGTTGGGATTTTCATTAGGTTTTGCTTTGCCCTTTACTTTATTGGCTATGTTTCCTTCGGTTATTAATAAACTTAAATCCGGAAATTGGTTGAATACCGTAAAAATAGTATTTGGTTTTTTAGAAATAGCTTTAGGATTAAAATTTTTATCCATGGCTGATTTGAGTGCCGATTGGGGCATTCTTGATAGAGAAACGTACTTGTCGTTATGGATTGTGACTTTTGGATTATTAGGATTATACTTCTTAGGCAAGTTACGTTTTAAAGGAGATGCTCCTGTTGAAAGCATTACGGTTCCTCGTTTATTCTTAGCTTTGATTACGTTATCCTTTGTTGTTTATATGATTCCCGGTTTATGGGGTGCTCCTTTAAAAGCAATTTCCGGTTATATTCCCCCAATGACGACGCAAGATTTTGATATTGAGCGTTCCATTGAAGAAAAAGGAGGAGGGACAAAACAAATGACTAGTTTGCCATCAAATAGAAAATATATAGATAAACTACATCTTCCTAGCGGTTTTCAAGGTTTTTTTGATTTAGAAGAAGCTAAAGCTTATGCTAAGGAAGTAGGGAAACCAATATTTGTGGATTTTACAGGAAAAACTTGCGCTAATTGTCGTGAGATGGAATATTATGTATGGAATGACCCACAAGTTAAGCCTATTTTGCAAAATGATTATGTAATGGTTGCATTATATGCCGATGCTAATACCATTAAACTTCCTGAAGAAGAATGGGAACAATCTGTCGATGGAAAAACTATTAAAACCTTAGGCAAGAAAAACCTTAATTATCAGATTAAAGAGTTTAATGTTAATGCACAACCTTTATATGTATTGATGGATGCCAATGGAAATTATCTTACGAAAGAACCTAAGTCTTACGATAAAGATGTGAAAAATTTCGTTGCTTTTCTTGAAGAAGGATTAGCTAATTTTAAAAAGCAATAATGCTGTATTTATTTTATATATCGGCGTTAACAAACGCTTATAATTAATCAATGAGAAAGAAAAAAGATAATAATAATCTTATAAGTATAAAAAATCGGAAAGCGGAATTTGAGTATTTTTTAATAACAAAATATAC
>JAQVNO010000084.1 GCA_028703095.1 Bacteroidales bacterium | reverse complement strand
CCAATCCGTATAACTTTGACATAAAGTTTTTGTACGGTTTACTTCTTACTAATTCATTAAAACCCATAGAATTAATTTTTTAATTGTTATTATTGATATTATTATTTAAATTGAATTATTTACATTAATTAATATACATTGGAAGCTGTTGCCAAATTATCTCCGTATACACGTCCTAAATAAGATTGCACACAACGGAATCCAATGTATGATTTACCGGTATCTTGATAGCAATACGTTCTTGTAGCAACATTCATATAATAACTAATATCTTTCCAAGAACCACCACGAACCACTTTTCTTTTCAAAACAGGAGGGTCGCTATCTTTTGCAAAGTATGTATATTGCATATTTAAATCGTGAGCAAAATTATGAGCAGATTCATTATAAGCATCTTCACACCATTCAGCTACATTACCTGCCATATCATATAAACCCCAATCATTTGGGTGATAATGAGCAACAATAACGGTTAACACCCCACCGTCAGCGCTGTAATTTCCTCGATTTGGTTTGAAATTTCCCAAAAAACATCCATTGATATTTTGTGTATAAGGACCTCCCCATGGATATGGATTTTCACTTAAATATCCTCTTGCTGCCCATTCCCATTCAGCTTCATTGGGTAATCTGAATTCATTTTCGTATGCCCATTCTTGAGTGCTTAAATAGTTATTTCTGATATGTGAACGCCAAGCACAAAATGCTCTTGCTTGCTTCCAACTGACACCAACAACAGGGTAGTGGTCATAAACAGGATGCCAAAAATAGGTATTGGTTTGAGGTTCGTTAAAAGAATATACAAAATCATGTATCCAACATAATGTATCAGGATAGATATTGATAGCTTCGTGACGTAAGAATGGTTTTGCACCTTGGTTATACGCTGTCGGTCTGTTTGAAAACATTCCCATGTCTTTTGTTTGAGGATCTACGTTGTCAAATTCTTTAAAAGCAGCACCTTGTACTTCGTCATCTTTGTATGCTCTTTTATCATACCACCAATATTCGAATACTAATTTCTTAATATCCATATCCTTCATTTTGTAGTGGTAATATCTCTCATTTCCTATACTTGGATCTAAAATAAGGTAAGCCAAAGCAGCTCTATATTCTTCGTTGGTAGATTCCCAATCGATTTCTGTTTCCCAATTGATGTGTTTTGGTTCAATTACTTCACCCTCGTCATGGTATTCGGTAGCATCTCTTCTTCCATATTTCATGTAATGTTCGTTATCTTCTTCATCCAAAGTTTCTCCTAATTGTACATGTATAATTGAATCAACAACCCATTCTACAAATTGGCGGTATTCATTATTGGTTATTTCTGTTTCATCCATCCAAAATGTTTGAACGGTTACATTTTTAGCACTGTAAGTCATAGAATAGGTAGGATCTTCATCACTTATTCCCATTTTAAAGTGCCCTTGAGGAATAATTTTCATGCCGAATGGTTCCACTTCATTGTATTCGATTCTATCCTGAGCCCCAATTAGTTGACCGTTACCTGAATTATTGCAAGCTGTTAATAGTATTGCAACAAAAACTGTTAATGTTATGATCAAATTCTTCATACTCTTAAAATTTATATATGAATAACTATTATTTTTCAATTTTATTGTATTCTTTTTTTTATTTATTCTAATATTCAATAGGTTTATTCCCTAATAATCGAGTGTTTTGATAACCGTATATAGAAGTAGGAGGTATGATAGAGAAACAATATTTCAACATTATTTCCGGACCACCATAACTTCTTCCATGATTATATCCTAATTTAGAAGTAGTTATATCATAAGATACGCCTATTTCCAAGCCTCTGATAGCATTGGATGAATTGATAAATGGTTTAGCTCCAACTAATAAAGCAACAGCATCATTCGCAATACGCCAACTTACTCCTCCCCAAACTATATTGTTCCATTCAGCTACTACTGTTAAATCGTACTGCGCTTTAACAAAATCTGTTTTTATCATTGCACTTGGTTTCATTGTCCAATTTGGGTTAAAAGGAAGAGCAAAATTATAACCACCATACAAATAGTAATGTCGTGCTGTTTTTTGATGTGTATTTTTGCCTTCACCCGTTAATAAATGAGTTGCACTAATACCTGCATACCATTTGTTGGGGTTCAGATAATAAGCTCCAAAAGAAAGGTCAACATAAAAATCAGATTTATCAGCTGTTGCTATGACAGGATCACCTTGGTCAATAGGATGATAATCTGCGCCATGTACGGTTCTGCTTAAAAAGTCACCGGCAATGCCGATACCTAAAGATCCCCCGCTAATATTAAATTTAAATGAATATGCTAATTTTGCTGCAATGTCATTTTGATAGCCTAATTTATCTTGATAAACAGATAATCCTAACCCTCCGTGTAATATTTTAACGGGAGCATGTAATGTAAGAAGAATTTGTTGAGGAGCCGTTGAATAATTAGTTGTTTCTCCAGTTTCTAAATCTGTCCATGTGTCTTGGAATCCCGCCCATTGTTGTCTGAACATGCCGGTAGCACATATGCCTGCACTGCCTGCTACTCCCGGATTTATAAGTAAATCACTATACATGTATTGCGTAAATTGCGGATCTTGTTGTGCGTTACTTTTCAGTACGAATAATACAAACAAAAACAATATGTAAATTTTCTTATTTTTCATATCTTTTTATCTTTCAGACTTTCTTCTTTTTTATTTATATTTCCGTAACTTTCCTTCATTATACTTGTTTTTCATGTAAAATGTTTCAAACAATTTCAATAATTTTTAAAAAGTTACTTTTTTTTCTTTTAAAAAGCAAAAGTACAAAAATATACCTTATTAATAAACTCTATTTTTGAAGCTTTGTTAACTTTTTGATGTTATTTTTTGCTATTTTATAAAATAAAACACTGATAATATATATAATATAGGTAAATATGGAATGAATTTAAATACTAATTAAATCTAATATAATTGAATTTCAATCAAATATAATTCCGTTGAATAGATTTATATAAAAGTACTTCTATGAAGAATAATTGGATTTTTTCTTTTATAAAAGCTATGGATATATCTTTGTATAAGTGTGTGATTTTCTAATGTTTTATCGCCTTTAAAATACTTTAGGAATATGTTATCAACCTCTTCATATGTTGGAACACCTAATTGATCCAAATCGGAATTTGATATGCCAAGACCGTCAGTAGGTATGGCATCGATGCATAATTGCAGTGCTTTTTTGGAATTTGAATCTAATTTTTTTACAATTAATTTGGAAGCAAAATAAATTTCCGTTTTCCAAAGATGACAGAAGGGGGCATAATCTCCTACATCACCGTGTAAGGTCCAAAAGCCGGTTAAGTATTCTGTGAAATTATCGGTGGAAATAACCAATCCTGAATGCAGTTGAGCCAAGTCATATAAAACAATCATACGCATACGAGCTTTACAATTACCCATACGCAATTTGGATAAGTGACTGTCGTTAGTATGCGGCAACTTTTTTTGAAAGGATTTATATAATGAGGTAGAATTTAAATACTTAAAGTCATGACAAAAATTCTCTCCTACAAGAATTGAACGTTCAATTTCATTTTTTTTATTTGTTTCAATGGTAATGGAACGCCCTATGAGAGGAATGTTGATTTGATCACATACCGGACGTAAAAGTGCTGCTGCAAAAGCACTATCTATTCCTCCGGAGATACCTAATATTAAAGATTTTAAATTATTATTAGTTATGTATGATGTGATTTCGGATTGCATTTTTTGAACGACCATTTCCATCTTTGCATCCGTAAGAATAAAATCTAAAAAATAATCACGTATATCTTGTTCTAATTTATTCATCACTTGTTGAATAATTGATAGAATCTAAATTGGTTTTATTGGGAAGTGTGGGAGGTAGAATGGATTTATATTTTTTTAGTTTAGCATCATACGTAGGAATTGTTTTTTTGAATATTTCGTACGTTGGAATGTCTCTGAAGCTCCATTTATCAATGACGTAACCGTCTTTTAATAAAATAAAACCCGGGTTGTTTCGGATAGCTGTTTTTAACGGAGTTTCATCACTATAGTAAAAAATAAAATCAATGTCTTCTGATTGTTTAAATTGTTCAATTTGTTTTGGAGTTGATCCTGTAACAGCAATAAAAGGGATTTGTTCTTCCTCGCATTTTTTTGCAAATTCCTTAATGTCATCGAAGTTTTTAAGATTTACTTTGGATATATTATGGATAAACAATATAAAATGATATCCTGCTTGTTCAATTATTGTTTTTTTTAAGTCTTGGTTAGTTTCCATATCAATAAGTGTAAAATCAGAAAGTTGTGCATTGATGCCTTCTTTAACGATTTTTTCTTTGCGATCTACATAGGTATAATTGGTTTCAAAGTCATCATTCCTAACACTATCTTCAGAGATTTGCGTTAAATCATCGATGGTGTATTCCACTATAGTATTGTTCTTATTGTTTTTGTATTGGAATACATAATCCAATACAGGTGCTTCGGAGTAGGTTTCGGCAGCAATGAAATTGCCTTTGTTCCAGGGGCGGAAATCGTGCCATGGCTCATGTCTTAAACAATGAATAGTCATAAATAACACAAAAATAGCTCCTATAAGAATAGGTAGCCATTGAGTGATGTAATGCAAACTTATATATTTGTATTTTTTTCGTTGATGAACGATAATCAATGTAAAGAAAAAGAAAATGATATTTTTATAGAAAGTTTCTGTGTTGGATAAGACGATAAAATCTCCAAAACAACCACAATCCGAAACAACGAAAATGCTGTAATTTTTATTAAAAATAGAATTGATAATATCGACTATCTCTATCGCATAAGCAAGCCAAAATGTAAGCACTGTGAAAAAGCCCATAAATAAAAATAATGCCCAAGACGTAAGTTTCATTTGGATATTAAAAAGAAGAGCAATTCCAATAATACATTCTGCCAAAATAGCCAGGATGGATAAAGTCATTGCCAGAGGAGTCATAAAATCCAAACCAAAAGAAACAAGATATTCTTCAATTTTTAAAGCAAAGCCAAATGGGTCAACTCCTTTCACATAACCGGAAAAGATGAACAACAATCCGATAAATAGGCGACTGAAATGTCGGATATAATACATGCCGTTCCTTTTTTCTTTGTGTAAACTGTGTGTATAAGTCATAATCTATATCTTTTAATTGGTTTCATTTAATTTAATAAGGGCAAATACAGAGTAATTAAAAATATCGTAATAATTAGCATCTAAACCTTCGGAAATATATGTTTTGCCTTTAATGTTTTCAATTTGTTTGATACGTAAAATTTTCATGAGAATAATATCTGTATAAGAACTTACACGCATATTTCGCCATGCTTCATCATAATCATGATTTTTATTTATTAATAAATCTTTGCCTTTTAATACATAATTATCATATAATTTGATGACATCTTCTTCAGGTAAGGAAATTTTTTCGATAGAAGATGTGCCCAACGCCAATTGCATTTGAGCCATAATGGCATAATTGATAATGCCGATGAATTCAGGAATAATTCCTTCCTCTACTTTATGGGTGCCTTTTTCTTCAATGCTTCTAATCCTTTGTGCTTTGATGTATATTTGATCCGTAATAGATGAGAGTCTTAAAATACGCCACGCGACACCGTAATCGTGTAGTTTTTTAATAAATATATTTTTGCAATTACTTATAACTTGATCGAATTCTAATAATGTTTTATCCATAAAAAGAAAAGCTTGAAAAGATGTGCAAAAGTACGAAATATTGTATAAAAAAACAAAAATTATTTTAATTTTTTTAAAAATATAATGTGTTGAATATCTGTAAATACATTTATTGCTTCAATTTTTCAAGACTTTTAATTTCATCACGCAATCGTGCTGCTTCTAAAAAATCTAACGCTTTTACTGCCATTTCCATGGCTTTTCGTTTGGATAGGATGAGATTAGTGATTTCTTTACCGGAAAGATATTTAGCATTTATTTCTTCGGCAGCGATGGGAGAGTCTGTGGAATTTTTATAAGGCGTGTTTTGATTGTCAGATTTATGCAATGATTTACGCGAGCGTAGAATGTTAGTAGGAGTAATGTTATGTTTGATGTTATAAGCAATTTGTTTTTCTCTTCTTCTGTTTGTTTCATCAATAGTTTTTTGCATTGAATTTGTAATTTTATCTGCATAAAAGATAACTTTACCGTTAACATTTCGAGCTGCTCTTCCTGCTGTTTGTGTCAGTGCACGTTCGGAGCGTAAAAATCCTTCTTTGTCAGCATCTAATATCGCAATTAATGAAACTTCTGGCAAATCCAATCCTTCTCTTAACAGATTCACGCCAACGAGTACATCAATAACTCCTTCTCTTAAATAATCGAGAATTTCTATCCGTTCCAGGGTATCAACATCTGAGTGAATGTATTGTGTCTTAATGTCAATGCGTTGTAAATAGCGTGTGAGTTCTTCTGCCATGCGTTTGGTTAAAGTAGTAACAAGTACACGTTCTCCTTTTCCAATTATTTTATCAATTTCTTCCATTAAATCATCTACTTGATTTATACATGGTCGGATTTCAATAACAGGATCAAGTAAACCTGTTGGGCGAACTACTTGTTCTACGATGGCACCTTCGGAAGCATTTAGCTCAAAATCGGCTGGAGTGGCAGAAATATAAATTGTTTGATTTATAATAGATTGGAATTCGTCGAAACGAAGTGGACGGTTGTCAAGTGCGGATGGAAGACGAAATCCGTAATTGACTAAATTTGTTTTACGAGAGCGGTCGCCTTCGTACATGCCTTTAATTTGTGGCACTGTAACATGACTTTCATCGATGATTAAAAGATAATCATCAGGGAAATAGTCTAACAAACAGAAAGGTCGTGCTCCGGGAAGACGTCGATCAAAATATCGAGAGTAATTTTCAATACCTGAACAATAACCAAGTTCTTTAATCATCTCAATGTCATAAATCACACGGTCTTCTAAGCGCTTTGCCTCTATGTGTCTATTCGTGTTTTTTAAATATTCTATTTGTTGAACTAAATCTATTTGAATTTCACGGATAGCTTGATGAATAATGTCTTGAGAGGTAACAAAAATGTTAGCCGGATAAATAGTGATTTCAGTAAGAAATTCAATGCTATGTCCGTCAAGGGGATCAAAAGATTGAATGCTTTCTATTTCATCTCCCCAAAATGTAAGCCTATAAGAAATATCTCCAAATGCAGGGGAAATGTCAACGATATCACCTTTTACGCGAAATTTAGCTCTCTCAAGATGTGTGTCGGTTCTGGCATACAAACTATTAACGAAATTATGTAAAAGTTTGTTTCTGCTTATTTTTTGGCCACTTTGAATATGAATAGTGTTTTTAGCAAATTCTTCCGGATTGCCTATTCCATAAATACAAGATACAGAAGATACTACAATAATATCTCTTTTCCCCGAAAGGAGTGAAGAAGTAGCTTTTAACCTTAATTTTTCAATTTCTTCATTGATAGACAAATCTTTTTCTATATACGTATTTGTTGTTGGTATATATGCTTCCGGTTGATAATAATCGTAATAGGAGACGAAATATTCTACCGAATTTTCCGGAAAAAATTCTTTAAATTCACTATAAAGTTGAGCTGCTAATGTTTTATTATGACTGATAACTAAGGCAGGACGTTTTATTTTTTGAAGTACATTTGCGATGGTGAACGTTTTACCCGATCCGGTTACTCCTAAAAGAGTTTGATTTTTAATGTTTTGGTTTAGCCCATCCACTAATTGCTGAATGGCTTCCGGTTGATCTCCGGATGGAGAAAAAGGAGAGTGTAAGGTGAAGTCCATAAAATACTCTATTTAGTGTAACTGAAATGGAAAATTGTTCAGTTATCGAAGTCTATCAGCATCACGAACTTTTTTCTCATCATTGAGAATTTGTTTGTTAGCAAAGTATAAAAATGCTACTGAAAGTATCGATGTGATACACCAAGGATTGTAAATTACTTTTATATCTTCATACATAAAAATTTCCATAGCAGGGAATATGCGATCGGGATAAATGAATAACATAAGTAATAACAAAATGAAATTAATGAAAATTCCTACCATGCATAACTTAGATTGAGCTGTCCTGTTTTTATACATAAAAATCGCAATAAAAGCAATGATTGCCAATACTATTTGAACTATGCCAATGTAATAGGTTGTCATTACAATATTTCCTTCAGGTATGTTGAGTTTTAAAACCCATGGGGTAAAAAGATAGTGAGCTTCTGCAGTTGTAATACTTCCTATCGGCATAAGAGCACCAAGGATTAAAGAGATAACAGTTAATAAAAGTAATAAGGATTGAATACGTTGAATCATAAAAGATGATTTTTTTTAATTAGATTGCAAAAATACATGAAAATTTCATATAATTTTATAAATTTATAATCTTTCCTTCATTTTTCTTGATTCGTTTCTCTTCTCGTTTTTGATATCTCTCCTGCGCTTTGGCTATACTTTCTTTATCAAATTTAATTTTTCCCAATTTAGGTATCAATGCAGAAATTTTATTTGCTTTTTTATTTATATAATTGCTTGGCTTAGTAGGGTTCCATTTGCGGGGATTCGGATAGCAAGCTGTGATAAGGCATGCTTGCCGTTTGGATAATTTTTTAGCAGAAGTATGAAAATAGTGTTGAGCAGCCGCTTCACTGCCATAAATGCCGCTGCCCATTTCAATAACATTTAAGTATACTTCCATAATACGTTCTTTGCTCCAACATTTTTCAATTAAAAAAGTAAAATATACTTCCAATCCTTTTCTTATCCAAGATCTTCCTGACCAAAGAAATACATTTTTTGCAGTTTGTTGAGATATAGTACTAGCCCCACGTTTGCGTTTCCCTTCTTTGTTTCCGTCAATAGCTTTCTGTATGGCGCCAAAGTCAAAACCATTGTGTCCGAGAAAGTTATTGTCCTCAGCAGCCATTGCAGCAGCAATCATATAAGGTGAAATTTCCTCTATATAAACCCAATCTTTTTTAATGCTTTCCTTATCTTTAATAGCTCTCGATATCATTAAAGGTGTTATAGGTGGATTTATCCAACGATATGCAATGGTGAAAAAAATACTCAATCCGAAAAACCATAAAACAACATAAAAAATAATTTTTATAAAAGATAATTTTCTTTTTTTAGTTTTTGATTTTTTATTCTTTTGCACTTTTTTTTTCATGCCTGATTTTTAATTAATGTTCGCCTTGCAAAAGTAGAAAAAAAAGACATTATTTTTTAATTAATGAACAAATTATTTATGAAATATTAGCTGTGGAATTTTTAAAAAATAATGTACTTTTCCTCTATAAATAAAGAACGTATTAAACCTATTTAATTTCCACAACGCCTTAGGTTGAGCGATTTTCCTCTGCGAGCTTGGTTTATTAGAAAAAAAATAAACATTAACTCATGTCTGTGTACTT
>JAQVNO010000083.1 GCA_028703095.1 Bacteroidales bacterium | reverse complement strand
AATATTTGATCGTAAAAACGCTCTCTATCAGCTCCTGATAATTGAGACAACTTATTCTCTAATTCTTTTATTTTCATGCTGCAAATATACCACTTTTTATCTTACTTTTTATAGAACATAGCCTAAAAAATTCATTTATTTTATACAAAATTCAAATCAAAAAACAATAAAAGTTTCTTCTGATTTAAATAATTAGAATCTTTCTAAAATTGGAAATAAATAAATGCCTGCAAATCGGCGGTAATGAATTGATAGATTAAAAATACAGCAAAAACCACTACAAATAATTGAATACTTTGCGGTAATAAAGCAAAGTTAAGACGGTACCATCGTTTCCATCGTTCAGGGAGCCAATGAATAATCATTCCCACAACAAACAAGATAAAAATGTTTTTATATTCATAGAGTATATTAGGAATTAATGAAAAATCCCACTTCCCTCCTATTTGATTAACCATATTTTTAGCTGTATTCCAAGCGATTTCATTGGCTTCGGAAGGATTTAAATTTGAACCGGAGCGAAAAAATAAACGGGTAAACGTAATGAAAATAAACGTCAGGAAAATACCCCATGCCCGGTTTACGTAAAACAAAGGACGATTTTTAAATACTAATTTATACAACATATTGATAAAAGTACCGGCAAAAAGTATCCCTGCCCATATCCATCCAATTTGATAAATAGGCTGGTGAAATACATAATCTAAACCACACAACACAAGCAATAATGAAAAAGCAACAAATGTTTGCTGATAAACGCTCCGATTACGCCAGAATTTAAAGGATAATATACCCACTCCATTCAAGCCTCCCCATATCATAAAATTCCAGCTTGCGCCATGCCATAACCCTCCCAATAACATGGTATTCATTAAATTAATATTTGTAACAATGCCACGTCGTGCTTTAGAAGAAAAAATCATTCCCACTACCACTACCATTACTAATGTTATCACACTGATAGTTACCCACAAGGTATTTGCCAAAAAAACGATTATCAATAAAATCAAAAGTATTACAAAATAGGAAGCAAAGGTTCCTTTTCGATTTCCTCCAAGTGGAATGTAAAGATAATCTTTTAACCATGTAGACAATGAAATATGCCAACGCTTCCAAAAATTACCCGGATTGGTAGCTTTATAGGGGGAATCGAAGTTTTTCGGTAAGGTAAAACCCATTAATAATGCCACCCCTATGGCAATATCAGTATAACCTGAAAAATCTGCATATACCTGTAAGGAATAACCAAACAAAGCCATTAAGTTCTCAAAACCGGTATACATCATGGGATTGGTGAATACTCGATCGATAAAATTTACCGCCAAATAATCACTTAATACCATTTTTTTAATCATCCCATTGAGTATCCAAAACAAAGCAATACCAAATTGCTTTTTGGAAAGGGAAAACTTCTGATATATTTGAGGCACAAATTCACTGGCTCTCACAATAGGACCTGCTACTAATTGCGGAAAAAAAGTAACATAAAAACCAAAATCTAATATATTGGTAACAGGTTGTACACGATCTCTATATAAATCTATGATATAACTTATTATTTGAAACGTAAAAAAGGAAATCCCTACCGGCAGTAAAATAACATCAACCGTGAAATGCGTTCCGGCAAAATTATTTGTCCATAATGCCAAGTGATTAACAACCTCAATATCTGTATGAAATAAATTATTATAAATATCGGTAAAGAAGTATGCATATTTAAAATAGCACATCACCGATAAATTTACAATAACACTTATAGCTACATATATTTTCTTTCTAAGTCGGATTTTTGATTGGTTAATTAATTTGCCGAGAAAAAAATTAAAAACCACAGCAAATATCAACATCAAGACAAAAAGTCCGCTGGTTTTAAAATAAAAGAATAAACTTACGAAAAAAAGGAAAGAACTTCTTAATACACGCTTATTGTATACCAAACTAAAACCGGCGAAGACAACAGCGAAAAAAGCCCAAAAATAAAACTGAGTAAACAATAAGGGTTGCGCCTCGTTAAAAGAAAATATGGTTCTCAAAAACTGTACTATATTATTGATTTCCATATTCAGATGATTGTTTTTGTAAATGATTGGAATACTCTTTTATAAGCGCATTATACAAAAGATCTCCGAGTAATTGATAGCCTTTCACTGTAAAATGAATTTTATCTCTTTGAGCCAAATCCTCCGCTTCCCATTTTTTCATCGAAGTCAATCCTCCCATAATCGTAAATAAATCCCACACTCCTGCATTATATTTTTCTGCTAACTGATAAAACGCCTCTTTGGCAAGTAAACCGTTTGGGTTATTGTAGTATCTTCGTTTGTATCGTTTATAGCTATCATTATTTGTAATAAAAATAAACTCACATGCAGGAGAAACTTTTTTAATCTTAGCTATGAGAAAATCATAATTTTGTTTAAAAACAAGCGTATCAAAGTTATCCCCACTGGCATCGTTAATACCAATAGCAAAAACACACAAATCAGGTTTGATAATCGCCATATCATTTTCTAACAGTTCACATTTCAAGTAAGAAGGCACACTGGCACCATTTACACCAATGCTATGATAAGTGATTCCGGGCAATTGATTTTCAAGGATAATACCACGTATATAAAAAGGTTCCCAAAGAGTATCCGCTTTTTTAACAAAATTAATACAAAACGAATCTGTAAAGTTATCAAAGGTAAAGAGATAAGATTTTGAAATAGAGTCATATTCACCTTCTATACATACCGTAGAAGTTTGCAATACAGGTTTTATAAAAGCTGAATCGGAATATCCTAACAAACGAAGGCGTTTAAAATCGTAAATAGGTTGTTCATTGTTGCGGATTTGTATGCTTATTTTAGCTTCCTCGTCCTGAGAAACAATAAGCATTCCTGTCAATCCCAAGGGATAAGGTAATTCCCTGTTCACATTTCTGTAAGCAATCCATTTCCCATCATAGCTTGTTTTATAGTTATACGGATTATTGGTTTTCGCTGCTGAATATGGGAAAATCATTCCCCTATTACTAATAATATGCGGGTACATTTTCAATAAATTCGTACGTACACTATGCGAAAAAGTGCCGGCTTGGACATGAGAACCTCCTATGTGAATGATATTTATATTCCCTTCTCCTCCAAAAATCAAAGCATCTAATTTTTCAAAAAAAAGAGGTAACCCATTGCCTTTGGGAAAATACAAGGTATTTTTAGCGGATAACAAAGTTGTATCTATTGGTTGATAAATAGTCTGTCCGAATGAAGAACTAAGATAGAATAATAAAACAATAAAAATGGATATTATTTTCATTAATCGAATTGCATAAATTTATCAATTAGCACAGGGTTTTGTCCTTTACGTAGACTATAAAAATCATAATGCATTAAAAAGGCATTGGATAATATCGTTGATATTTCATAAGCGCCGGCTTCGGTAAAATGAATATAATCAGGACCTGCCCAAGCAGGAGCATGTTTTACCCATTCTATCATTGAATTTTTTCCTCCCATGACATGAAATAAATCCCAATAAGCAGCTCCATTTTTCAGTACTGTTTCTTTCAATGCTTCATTCATCTTAGGTAAATACGTATAGGTTTGTAATTGTCCATCAATACGTTTTACCATATCTGAAGGGCCTATAAACAAAATTTCTGCCTGTGGATTTACTCGTTTTAAATAATGTATCTGACGAGAAATAAGCTTCATGTATCTTTCAATGGCTTTATCGCTATTAATTTGAGGCATCATATTTCCACCGAATTGCAAAATTATCAAGGCTACATTCATTTTCTTGTACAATTGCGATAAGAGAGTTGAATCAATGCGGGTGAAAATAGTTCCGGAACATCCTCTCATGGGCACATTACTAAGTGCTACTCCATTATTTCCGCTCATCGAAATACCATAAATTTCAGCACTGCCATTCAACGTAAGCGTAGTACGTGAAATTGGCTCACTAAAATCGAAATTCAAAACACTGATTCCTTTTTGTGCTTGTTTGACAATATGGGTTTTACCTTTACAAGTAACTGTGAATCCGGCTTGATTATTTCCAACAATCACCTTTATTCTTTGAAAAGTTTTTGATTTTTGTTGAGCTTTTTTATAATTACTGGTTCCTACTGAAATACTTGCACTGGAATACACTTGAGCAAATGTTCCCAAAAGTCCATACCTGCGATGTGCTGCACGAGGTTGAGAAGTATCTCCATAAACAACATATCGTTGTAAATCTCCGGCATACGACTGCCTGACGGTAAATGATGGGATGGTTTGTATAGGCGGAACGATACCGGCTCCCATACCTCCGAATTGCTCTTGTAGTCTTTGACGAAACAAACTGGAAATCCTATCCATTTCAATCTGCGAATCCCCATAATGCATTATATGAACCACTTCTCCTTTTTTCGAAGCTTCTAATACGGCAAACAAACGATCAAAAAACCTATAATTATTCTGCGGGAAATAAATGCGAGTAACATCATTTTTAACAAATTGCTTATAATATTTTAAACTGTCTGCAGTAGATTGTATGGCTTGTAAATTCTTTTTTTGCTGTAATTCGTGCATATTCTTATCCACATCCAATACTTCTTCGTTAGAAGCACGAATCACTGATGCCGGAGAAGGAAATCGCAAGCATGCATTTCCAATTTTAATACCTTCGGAGGGAAAAAAACTTCCCAATAAAGCCAATAAGAAAAATGTTAACAATATAAATATAAGTATTTTATACGGCTTCATACCCCTTCATTTAATTTAAATTTTCTTTTGTTTTTAAAGTCAACAAAATTACTAAAAATAATAGTAAAGACAAGGCATTTATATTAAATTGATTCATCTTATTTATGAACAGCTGTATGATTTCTATTTTTTTAATAAAATGTCCTATCTATTTTCATTTATTAGTCATAATAAGTACGATACTAATTTATTGATAACTGCCATTTGCATCGCAGAGAAAAATACCATACTCTTAGCAATAATAAAATTGATAAAACGTTAAGAAAACAGTATTCAACTATAAAAAGCATATATGCATGAAGATAAAAGTAATAAACACTTCAAATCAAGCACTTCCCTCTTATGAAACAGGAGCTTCTGCCGGCATGGATTTAAAAGCCTTTCTTAATGCACCTATTCATATTGAACCTCTCGAAAGAGCATTGATACCTACAGGCTTATTCATCGAAATTCCCATCGGTTACGAAGCACAAGTGCGCCCACGCAGTGGCTTAGCCATTAAATCAGGTATTACGGTCTTAAACAGTCCCGGCACCATCGACGCTGATTATCGAGGAGAAGTAAAAGTAATACTCATCAACTTATCAAAAGAAACCTTTACCGTACATAATGGAGATAGAATTGCCCAAATGATACTTGCTAAACATGAACATACCCAATGGGAATCCGTTGAGATACTATCTGATACAGAAAGAGGTAAAGGTGGTTTCGGGCATACCGGTAAAAAATAACCTACATGAAGAAAATTGGAATTTGTATAGTTTGTTTTCTATTTTGCTATTGCGTCTTAGAAGCTCAAAACACCTCAAAGAGAAATCGCAAGAAAAACATAGTTGTTGAAACGGAACAATTGTCGGACAATGATAAAATGAAAAATTCAGGTGTTTTTATTGATGCCGTCAAAGAACGATTAATCGGAAATTTAAATGAGTCTGAAAGATTAATTAGAGAAGTAATTGCATTAGAACCCAATCACGATGCGGCACATTTTGAATATGCTATTGTTTTAGCTTCCATGCAAAGAATACCTGAAGCTATTATTCAACTGAATATTGCTATCGAACTTGATAACAAGAATATATGGTATAAAGTAATGCTAGGCGACCTATACAATATGACACAAAATTTCAGCGAATCCGAAAAACTTTGGAAATCTATTATTGAAAAATATCCGGATAATCTAGAATATTTGTATAATTATGCATTATCATTAATATTTCAAGACAAACTAAAAGAGGCCATCAAAGTATACGATAAAATGGAAATACAAACCGGCATCAATGAAGAAATCGTCAGTGCTAAACATAGCATATGGGTGCATTTAAAAGATAAGAAAAATGCCGCTAAGGAATTACATCGATTGACGGAAGCTTTTCCTTATGAAATTAAATACTATCTTCAAATGGCAGATTTTTATAACACAAATGCCATGAGTGATAAAGCCATACCCTACATAGAAAAAGCCAAAGAAATAGATCCAAACAATCCTGAAATCAACATTATTTTATATAATTATTACATTTCCAACAAGAAAAGCAAAGAAGCCTTTGAAGCGCTTCAAAAAGTTTTCGCTTCTTCTTCTTTAGATTTAGAAGAAAAGGTAAAAATTATCATGCGTTATTTCCCATTAATTAACAATAACAAACTCTATAATAAAGAAGCTTTTATTTTACTGGATTCTCTTATTAAAGCCCACTCTGACAGTCCTATGGCATGGTCGGTATATGCTGATTTTCTAACTAAAGATAATCAATTGGAGGAAGCTGCCAAAGCCTACGAACAAGTAATACTTCTCGACAAGTCCAAATATTTGGTTTGGGAGCAATACCTCTCCTTATTATTAGATTTAGAACAATGGCAAAAAGCATATGAAAAAAGCACAGTAGCTTTGGAATTATTTCCTACACAATCACTTCCTTATTACATTCATGGTCTCATTGCTGTACAAAAAAAAGATTGGAAAAATGCAATTTCATCGTTGGAAGAAAGTCAAAAATACATTCATGATAACGAAGCAATGTTGATGCAAACCTATCTCTATCTTGCAGAAGCCTATCACCATAATACGGAATATAAAAAATCGGATGACTGTTTTGAAAAATTATTAATGAAAAATCCTAACAACGCACTTATACTTAATAACTATAGTTATTTTTTAAGTCTTCGCGGCGAACGCTTAGATTATGCCTTGATATTAGCAGAAAAAGCAAATAAATTATCTCCAAATACAGCTCTTTATGAAGACACTTACGCTTGGGTCTTATTTAAAAAAGGCCAGATAGAAAAAGCCCAATTATGGTTAGAAAAAGCATTAGATAACGGTGGGGAAAATGATGCGGAAATACTAGAACATTACGGAGATGTATTATTCCATAAAGGAGATAAAATTAAAGCTTTAGAATACTGGAATAAAGCCAAGAATTTAGGCTTAGAAAATCCGGAATTAATTAAAAAAATTGAAACAGAAAAATAATGTTTCATATGAATAAAAGTAATACTGAATGGCATATTCAAGAGGCTTTTCTTCAAATGTTGGAAGAAAATCAACTCAAAGAAAAATACGTAGAACATAAAATTTACGCTATATGGGGTGAAGTTATCGGAAACCATATTCTGAAACATACCACTAAACTCAGATTAAAAAATAAAAAATTGTATGTATACATAAACTCCCCCATCGTAAAAAATGAATTACGCATGCTGCGTTCAGAGATACTTGAAAAAATACACTTAAAAATTGAAAAAAAATACATCAATGATGTTATTATTAGATAGAAAAACTTAAATTAATGATACTTTATACATAAAATCAAAAAAAATGATAAAAATGATAAAATTAAAGTTATTTTTTCACAAAAATAATATATTTTTGCACCGTCATAATCATTTTTTATTAATTTTTATAAAATGGAGATAGAATTACAAGAAAATTACACATTTGAAGAATATCGCATCCTTTTTCACAATATTTTAGAACAAAAAAAACTGAATAAAACTTCTGAAAGGTTCAATATTTTACGCGAAATTTACGAAATTGAAGGTCATTTTACAGTTGATACACTTTACCGTAAATTAAAAGTGAAAAAATATCAAGTCAGTAAAACAACCATATATAATACTCTTGATTTATTGGTAGATATTCAACTCATTATCAAACACCAATTCGGAGAAAATTGTGCACAGTATGAAAAATACAATATTCAGAATGTACATGATCATATTGTATTAAAAGAAACCGGAGAAATTATTGAGTTCAATAATGCATCCTTAAATAACATTATCAAAGAAATAGAAGAAAAATACGGTATAAAAGTGCATTATCGTTCGTTTACCTTATATAGTGATAAAAAAAACAAGAAATAAATCACACATGTATTAGCATTATATTATTTATATGAATAAACAAGAACTTATTAGCATCATCCAACGAAAAAAAAGTTTTTTATGTGTTGGTTTAGATAGTGATCTATCTAAAATACCTCCTCATTTATTATCATCGGAAGATCCTGTATTTGAATTTAACAAAGAAATTATCGATGCTACCCTTCCCTATACTGTAGCGTATAAACCGAATTTAGCTTTTTACGAAACAAGGGGATGGAAAGGATTACTGAGTCTGGAGAAAACGCTTGCTTATTTGCATTCCAAAGAAGATAAACCCTTTATTATTGCTGATGCCAAACGCGGCGACATCGGCAATACTTCCACTCAATACGCTTTATCCTTTTTTGGCAATGCGAACGAAGGTTTAAATTTTGATGCTGTTACCGTCGCCCCTTATATGGGAGAAGACAGCGTCAAACCTTTCTTAGCTTTTGAAAACAAGTGGGTTATACTTTTAGCGTTGACTTCCAACAAAGGAGCAGATGACTTTCAGTTATTAACGGCTAATGGCAAACGACTTTTTGAACATGTTTTGGAAACATCCAAACAATGGGGCAATGAAAACAATATGATGTATGTAGTTGGTGCTACTAAAGCTGAAATGCTTGAGGATATTCGTAAAATTGTTCCAGATAACTTTTTGCTTATACCTGGCGTAGGAGCACAAGGTGGTAGCTTGTCCGAAGTTGTAAAATATGGCATGAACAAAGATTGCGGATTACTTGTAAACGCATCCCGTAGTATTATTTTTGCTTCCAACAAACAAGATTTCGCCGAAGAAGCTGCCAAAGAAGCTGCTAAAATGCAAAAAGAAATGGCTGCTTACTTGTAAATAATTGCCTTAATCCCCTATTAATGAATATAAAATTGAAATAATACAAATTATTTTTTTGTATTATTTTTTTTGTACATTTGCAATCACAATTAACCTAATTATTCACTTTAATTTATTTTAAAATGTTAAAGAAAAATTCAGAACTTAGAGCCATTGCTCGCGAAACCTTAAAAGGGAATTGGACACCTGCGGTTTTAGCTACTTTTGTTTATATGATTATAGCAGGTCTTGCCGGGGGTATTCCATTTATTAATTATGTTACTACTTTTCTTATTGGATTACCTTTCGGAATGAGTATTATTATCGTTTATTTGAAATTTTTACGAGAAGACAAAGAAAATGCGGTTTCAAATTTATTTGGTTGTTTTAAAGATTATGGAAAGTATTTAAGCACTTCATTGCTGGTATTTTTATTTACTTTTCTATGGATGCTTTTACTAATTATACCCGGAATCATCAAATCGTATGCTTACAGCATGACATATTATATTGTTAACGATAATCCGAAAATAGGCACAAACGATGCAATAGAACTAAGTATGAACATGATGAAAGGGAATAAAATGAAATTATTTCTTTTAGATCTTAGCTTTATAGGATGGTTTTTGTTAAGTATTTTGACCTTATGTATAGGGATGTTTTGGTTATCTCCCTATATGATAACAGCACGTGCTGCTTTTTACGAAGATTTAAAAGCTAACTATAAAA
>JAQVNO010000007.1 GCA_028703095.1 Bacteroidales bacterium | reverse complement strand
TTTATTCTCAATCCATTTACGAGCTTGAATAAAGGCATGCATCCAAGGAGTAATGGCATCCATTTTTCTATCAGCAGGATAATGAGCCCATTGCCAAGGGAAAACAGCTCTTTCCAAATGCGGCATCATGGCTAAATGCCTTCCGTCTTCACTGCAAATAGCGGCAGCATTATACTTGGAACCATTTGGATTCCCGGGGTAAGAAGCGTAGGTATATTTCATGGGAATACTATAGTTTTCTTCTGCATAAGGTAAATGAAATTTGCCTTCACCATGAGCAATCCAAATTCCCAAACTACTATTTTCCAATCCCGATAACATGACTGCATTCGTCGGTAAGATATCTACATTTACAAATCCCGATTCAAATTTGTGGGTATCATTATGCTTCATGTGGGGAAATTCTTTATGGGAAGGATATAATAATCCCAATTCCACCATCAACTGACAGCCGTTACAAACCCCTAAACTCAGCGTATTGTCTCTTTTGTAAAAATCCTTCAATGCTTTATTTGCTTTTGCATTATAAATAAAAGCACCCGCCCATCCTTTAGCAGAGCCCAAGACATCGGAATTGGCAAAACCTCCCGGGAAAACCAAAAAGGAAATATCTGCTAAATCTTCTCTTCCTTCAATCAAATCGCTAATATGAACATCTTTAACATTAAAACCTGACTTATATAATGCATACGCCATTTCTCTATCCCCATTCGTTCCTTGTTCCCGAAGAATGGCTGCATTTACTTTCCGCTTACACGCTTCCATTTCACCACTAAACGAATAAGGAAAAGTATACTTTAATACATTCTTTTTAATGGAATCGAATCGTTCTTTTGCTTTATTTTCTCCACTCTGCTTACAATCGAGTAAATAAGAAGTTTCAAACCAAACATTTCTATAATAATCTATATCAAAGGTATAGGTTTTACTGTTATGCTTCAATCTCACCTCTTGCTTTAACTCCGTAGACACCTTAGCTATTTCAGTGAAAGCTATACCAAGTTCTCGCAAACGATTAAATACTTCTTTGTTATTTTCAAGCTGAATCAAAACACCGGGATTTTCGGCAAAAAGAATTTTTTCAATGTTTGATTCAGAAAAAACAGACAAATCTACATCCAAACTGATGTTGGTTTCAGCAAAACACATTTCCAACAAAGCAGTTATCATCCCACCGGCAGAAATATCATGACCGGCTAAGATTTTTTCTTCTCTGATTAATTGTTGAATACCATTAAATGCCTTTTTAAAGTAAGATGGATGGTTAACAGTAGGTGTATCGTTACCTAATACATTGTTTATTTGAGCATAGCAACTTCCTCCTAATTTCAAATTATCGGATGAAAAATCAATATATAAGAGCACTGAATGCTTCTCTGCTTTTAGAACAGGGGTAATAATTTTCTTCACATCCTCTATTTCTGCTACTCCTGAAATAATAACAGTACCCGGAGAATAAACAACATCACCGTTTGGATATTTTTGCGTCATTGATAAAGAGTCTTTTCCTGTTGGTATGTTGATTCCCAGAGCACAAGCAAAATCACTCGCTGCTTCGACGGCTTTATATAAACGGGCATCTTCTCCTTTGTTTTTACACGGCCACATCCAATTGGCGCTTAAAGAAACTGCCTCTAATCCTCCGGATAAAGGTGCCCAAACTATATTCGTTAAAGCTTCGGCGATAGAAAGCATGGAGCCACTTGCAGGATTTATTAAAGCAGGTATAGACGCATGACCTATAGAAACGCCTATCCCTTTTTCTCCCTTAAAATCGATAGCTACAGCCCCTAAGTTACTTAATGGCAATTGCAAAGGGCCGCAACATTGTTGTCTTGCCACTTTACCTGTAACGGAACGATCGACTTTATTCGTCAACCAATCTTTACACGCAACGGATTCAAGACGTAATATTTTTTCTAAAACTTCTTCTATATCCTCGTTTAATTCCGGAATATCAACAAAACATTCGTTGACAGTTTGGTCTTGAATGACTGTTTTAGGTGGATTTCCCAACATATCTTGCACCGCTAAATCTATGGGATTGATCTGTTTTTGCGAAAAGACCAAACGAAAATCCCCTGTTGTATTACCCACCGCATACATAGGAGCACGTTCTCTTTTCGCTACAGACTCTAACACATTAACATCCTTAGACTTAATTAACAGCCCCATACGTTCCTGCGACTCATTTCCGATAATTTCTTTTGCTGATAATGTATTATCACCGATCGGTAATTTATCGATAGATACCTTGCCACCAATATCTTCAAGAAGTTCGGATAAACAATTCAGATGACCACCGGCACCATGATCGTGTAAAGAAACGATAGGATTATTTTCAGATTCAGCCATAGCACGAATAGCGTTATAGACACGTTTTTGCATTTCCGGATTCGATCGTTGAACAGCATTTAATTCAATAGAAGAAGAAAACTCACCGGTTGCTACCGAAGAAACGGCACCACCCCCCATTCCTATTCTGTAATTATCACCACCTAGTACCACAATAGCATCTCCTATTTCCGGCGTATTCTTTAATGCATACGCTTTATTTGCATGTCCGATTCCACCTGCCAACATGATAACTTTATCATATCCGTACTGTTTATTATTTTCAGAATGTTCGAAAGTTAATAAAGAGCCGTTGATAAGCGGTTGCCCAAATTTATTCCCAAAATCACTGGCTCCATTAGACGCTTTGATTAATATTTTTTCGGGAGATTGATACAACCAGTTCCGTGGAACACTTGCTTTTTCCCAGGTTCTTTTATCATCTAAACGAGGATAGGAAGTCATATAAACAGCCGTTCCTGCCATAGGATAACTGCCTATTCCTCCTGCTATACGATCGCGAATTTCACCCCCTGAACCTGTAGCGGCTCCGTTAAAAGGCTCTACGGTAGTGGGAAAATTATGTGTTTCTGCTTTAATGGAAATTACAGTTTCTATTTCTCTCGTTTCAAAATAATCGGGTTTATCGTGAGTTTTTGGCGCAAATTGCTCGCTTATCGGACCATTTACAAACGCCACATTGTCTTTATAAGCAGATACTAATCTGTTGGGGTTTTGCTTGGAAGTTTTCTTAATTAATTGAAATAAAGAAGATGTTTTTTCTTGTCCATCAATAACATATATACCATTAAAAATTTTATGTCGACAATGTTCAGAATTTACTTGTGAGAAACCGAAAATTTCAGAATCAGTTAGCTTTCTATTTATTTTAATAGATAAATTTTCCAAGTAAACAATTTCTTCTTCACTTAAAGCCAATCCCTCTTCCAAGGTGTATTTTTTAATATCATCGATATACCTGATAGGTTCCGGCTGAATATCCACATAAAAAATACTTTGATTCGGATTTTGATATATTTGCTGTAACATAGGGTCATAGATTGTTTTTGCATAAGAAATATCATCGATATCATGAAAAGGAGATAAAACATGCACCAATTCTTCGATACGCTTAATCCCGTTTAAACCCATATTTTGGGTTATTTCCACTGCATTTGTACTCCACGGAGTAATCATTTCACGGTGAGGACCCATAAATACTCCGTTTATCGTAGTATCCGATAATTGTTTTGCATTAGAAAACAACCATATTAATTTTGAACTTTCTTCCGGGTTAAAAAGTTTTTCTGTTTCTACAACAAAGACAGATTTGTTCTTTTGAAAATATACAATCATTTGATTTTATTCTTTATGGATAAAAGATTTGATATATGCAAAAATAGTAAAAATAAAAAATAGAAAGCGTTAATTACACCACATTAATAGAGAAAAAGAAGCAATTATCATAGGGAGACAGACAATATAGTAAAAGGCTTTGAATTAGTAAGTATTAAAAAGTAATATCATCAAGTTCCATAAAATGATCGTAATCGAACAAAGAGCTTATTGAACTACTCGAGACAACACCATTGATTACTTTAGCGAACAATCTATCGGTTGATAAAACAGTTATTTTACTTGATGTTCGTTTCAATGGAATGGTATCTGTTGTAATTAATTCTTCTAAAGCCGAGGCTTCAATATTTTCGTAAGCATTTCCAGACAAAACAGGATGCACACACATTGCTCTTACACTTTTAGCGCCTAATGATTTAATGGCATTACTTGCCTTACAAATGGTTCCTGCCGTATCAATAATATCATCGACAATAAAAACATTTTTATCTTTCACATCGCCGATTATTTGCAGCGTTCCCACCTCATTGGGGCGAGGACGTTGTTTAAAACCAATTGCCAAATCAGCACCTAAATATTTCGCATAGGTTGCTGCTCTTCGCGTTCCTCCTGTGTCGGGAGAAGCCAAACAGAGATTATCCAATGCGCGGTTCTTCAGATAGGGTAAAAACAATCTGGATGCATAAATATTATCAACAGGAACATCAAAGAAACCTTGAATTTGGTCGGCATGTAAATCCATCGTAATAATACGATCAGCGCCTGCGACCGTTAATAAATTTGCTACTAATTTAGCTCCTATGGATACACGGGGTTTATCCTTTCGGTCTTGTCTCGCTACCCCAAAATAAGGAATTACAGCGATAATTTTATGTGCTGAAGCTCTACGAGCAGCATCAATTAAATACAATAACTCTAACAAGTTTTCTGCAGGTGGAAACGTAGACTGTATAATAAAAACATCACTCCCTCGTAAATTATCACAAAATGCAGGTTGAAATTCTCCATCACTAAAAACGCATACTTCTACATTTACCAACTCCTGATTATATGCTTTAGCTATTCTTTCTGCAAGGGCTATACTCGCTCTACCTGAGGCTATTTTAACTTTTAAGGACATTTTTTTTGTGTTATATTTTATTTTTCAAAATTAACTAAAACTTTACTATTTATAAAGTTTTTTTATTGTTTTTTTTTAACAATTTTCGATCAAATCAATGTATACGTATACTGTTGTTATTTAAGCATCTCCAAAAAAAGTATAAAATGGATGTCAATAAAATAGTTTTTTGTTCATGGTAGTGAATAAAAAAAACGTTACAACTCCATTGTAACGTTTTTGTATGATGTAGATACAATCATTTTATTTCTGATTATTACTCTTCCGGTGTTTTAGCGGTTGTTTGCGGTTCTTCTACTTTTTCTATCTCTTCTTTAACCGGAGTATTTTGTTTTTCTGTTACTTTTTCATCAACTTCGGCTACCGGAGTTTCAACAACTTCTTTTTCTACTTTTTTACTTCTGCTTCTACGTGTTGTTTTTGCTTTAGACTTCTTGGCTCCTTTACTTTGAGTGTAATTTTCATTATAATCTACCAGCTCAATGATGCACATTTCTGCACCATCACCACTACGGAAACCTGTACGTAAAATACGAGTATACCCTCCCGGTCTGTCTGCAATTTTTTGTGATATTTCTCTGAATAATTCAGTAACTGAATTTTTATCTCTTAAATAACTAAATACTACTCTGCGTGAATGTGTTGTGTCATTCTTGGCTTTGGTAAGCAGAGGTTCTATATATTTTTTTAATGCTTTCGCTTTAGCTACTGTTGTCGTAATTCTTTTATGAGAAATCAAGGACGTTGCCATATTAGACAACATAGCCTGTCGATGTACGCTTGTTCTACTTAAATGATTTACTTTTTTCCCGTGTCTCATATCTCTTTTCTATTAATCTTTTTCTAAATCTAATTTATACTTCGCGACATTCATTCCGAATTCCAATCCTCTTGATTTTACAAGTTCTTCTAATTCCGTTAAAGATTTTCTACCAAAATTTCTTAATTTTAATAAATCGGATTTATGAATAGCCACTAAATCGCCCATAGTTTCTATATCGGCCGATTTCAAACAATTCAAAGCTCTAACAGAAAGATCCATATCGATAAGCTTTTGTTTTAAAAGCTGACGAGTATGTAAGGATGATTCATCAAATTCTTCGCTTAATGAAATTTCATCTACATTCATGGTTATTCTATCTTCGGAGAATAGGATGAAATGATGAATTAATACTTTTGCTGCTTTTTTGAGTGCTTCTTTCGGATGAACAGAACCATCGGTTGTTATTTCGAAAATTAATTTTTCGAAGTCGGTTTTTTGTTCAACGCGATAATTTTCAACTCTGTACATAACATTCTTCAAGGGAGTGTGTATAGAATCTATGGCGATAACACCAATTTCATTATGCAGTTGTCTGTTTTCTTCAACAGTAACATAGCCACGACCTTTATCAATTGTTAATTCCATTTCCAACTTCACATTAGGTTCCATGGAACAAATATGAAGATCTTCGTTTAACACTTGGAAGCTACTTAAATATTTATTGATATCTCCTGCTTTAAATTCGTTTTGTCCCATAATTGTAAAGCGGACTTTTTCATTCGTTTGATCTTCAATTTTGCTTTTTAAACGAATTTGTTTCATGTTTAAAACAATATCCGTTACATCTTCCAAGACGCCGGGAATTGTTGCAAACTCATGCAAGACACCTTCTATTCTCATGGAAGTAATTGCAAATCCTTCTAATGAAGACAACAACACTCTACGAAGAGCATTTCCGATTGTAACTCCGTAACCAGGTTCTAATGGGCGAAATTCAAAGACTCCAAAGGAATCATTAGCTTCCAACATTATGACTTTATCCGGTTTTTGAAAAGGTATTGTAACCATTTTTTATATTTTTTATTTTATTTATAATTATCTTAACTATTATTTAGAATACAACTCAATGATTAATTGTTCTTGAATATTTTCAGGAATCAAATCTCTTGAAGGTATCATCATATATTTGCCGGACATAGAATTGCCATCCCATTCTAACCATGGATAACGACTTGCGCTATGACTACTTAAGGAATCTAATATTGATTCACTTGCTTTTGATTTTTCTCTAACACCTACAATATCACCCGCTCTTAACGTAAAAGAGGGGATACTTACTACTTCGCCATTAACAACTATATGTTTATGTGAAACTAATTGACGTGCTCCTGCTCTTGTAGGAGCTATTCCAAGACGATAAACAACATTATCTAAACGAGATTCCAACAATTGTAACAGTTCTTCACCGGTAATACCTTTTTTAGAAGCAGCCTTTAGGAAAATATTTTTAAATTGTTTTTCCAATACGCCATAGGTATATTTAGCTTTTTGTTTTTCTTGTAATTGAATTCCGTATTCTGAAATTTTACCTGTACCTCTTTTCTTAGTAACCCCATGTTGACCGGGAGGATAATTTTTCTTTTCTACATACTTATCAGGTCCATATATAGGATCTTTAAATTTTCTTGCTATTTTAGACTTTGGACCAATATATCTTGCCATAAATTTATATCTTTTTTAATGATTTTTAATTATTAAACTCTTCTTCTTTTCGGAGGTCTGCATCCGTTATGAGGTAGAGGTGTTACATCGACAATTTCTGAAACTTCAATACCTGCAGCATTGATGGTTCTTACAGCGGATTCTCTCCCGCCTCCGGGACCGTTAACATATACTTTTACTTTGCGTAAGCCTAAGTCATAAGCTACTTTTGAAGCATCTTGAGCTGCCATTTGGGCTGCATAAGGTGTATTTTTCTTTGAACCTCTAAAACCCATCTTTCCAGCTGATGACCAACAGATAGTCTGTCCAAAATTATTTGTTAAAGTAACAATAATATTATTAAACGATGCTTGAATAAATGCTTTCCCTATCGCATCCACTTTTACGACTCTTTTTCTCGTAACTTTCGTTGATTTTGCCATAAACGATTATTATTTTCTTAAAGTTTATTAACTAATTTCTATTTCGTTGCTTTTTTCTTATTGGCAACAACTTTTTTTCTTCCTTTACGGGTACGTGCATTGTTCTTTGTTGATTGTCCTCTAACAGGTAATCCGATACGGTGACGTATACCACGATAACAGCCAATGTCCATTAATCGTTTAATGTTCATTTGTACTTCAGAACGCAACGCTCCTTCGATTTTCATCTCACCGACGAGACTTCGAATAGCATTTAAATCATCATCGTCCCAATCTTGAACTTTTTTATCCAATGAAATATTAGCTTTCGTCAATATTTGTTGTGCAGTTGTTCTACCGATGCCGTAGATGTACGTTAAACCGATTTCTCCTCTTTTATTTTTTGGTAAATCAATACCAGCAATTCTTGCCATATACTTCTATTTTATCAATCTTTTTATATATTTTATCCTTGTCTTTGTTTGAATTTAGGATTTTTTTTGTTAATCACATAAACAACCCCCTTACGTCGAACAATTTTACAATCGTCTGATCTTTTCTTTACTGATGTCCTTACTTTCATGTTTATTTTATATTAATTAATTTTTATACCTAAATATGATTCTAGCTTTTGATAAGTCATAGATAGACATCTCCATTTTCACCTTATCTCCCGGTAAAATTTTAATATAGTGCATTCTCATTTTTCCGGAAATATGTGCTATTACCCGATGCCCGTTTTCTAATTCGACTCGGAACATTGCATTTCCTAATGATTCTATCACTATTCCATCTTGTTCTATTGATGACTGTTTTGCCATTTATTTTTTATTTATAACTTCTTCTATATATTCGTACGTTGATAATATTTCTGTTCCTGTTTCTCTGATAGCAACCATATGTTCGTAATGTGCTGAAGGCTTCCCGTCGGCTGTTCGCGTTGTCCATCCGTCTCTATCAATTCGTATGTGTTTTACTCCTAAATTAATCATAGGTTCTATGCAAAAAACCATTCCTTTTTTTAATTTATGTCCATTCCCTTTATTCCCATAATTTGGGATATCCGGTTTTTCATGAAGATTTTTACCGATGCCATGACCGATTAATTCTCTAACAACTGAATATCCAAATCCTTCCACATATGACTGAATAGCGTAACTAATATCACCTACTCTGTTTCCTTCCTTGGCTTGTTCTATTCCTACATATAAGGCTTGTTTAGTTCGTTTAGCCAAGTATTGAATTTCTTCTGATACTTTACCTACTTCAAAGGTGTAGGCATAATCTGCATGAAATCCGTTTTTCTTTGCACCGCAATCAACGGCAACTATATCTCCTTCTTGTAATTCATAATTTCCGGGTATTCCATGTACAATGACATCATTTACTGAAATACATAGTGTAGCAGGAAATCCATTATATCCTTTAAATGAAGGGATAGCATCGTTATCGCGAATAAATTCTTCGGCAACACTGTCCAACGCTTTACACATAACACCGGGTTGAATTAACTTTGCTACTTCAGCCAAGGTTTTTCCAACTATCAAAGAACTTTGTTTAATAATTTCTATTTCTTTTTCTGTCTTAAAATGTATCATTTTTCGACTTTCTTCATAGGGCTAAATAGGAAGTGTACTACGTCCTTTTATTCGTCCTGATTTTGTTAATCCATCATAATGTCTCATCAACAAATGACTTTCTATTTGTTGTAACGTATCTAAAACGACCCCTACCATAATTAACAATGATGTACCTCCAAAAAACTGTGCAAATTGTGAATTAATACCAAATAAGCTAGCAAATGAGGGCATAATTGCAATAAAAGCTAAGAAGATAGAGCCGGGTAAAGTAACTCTGGAAATAACATTATCAATAAATTCCACAGTTTTTTTCCCTGGCTTTATTCCGGGAATAAAGCCTCCGTTCTTTTTCATATCATCAGCTATTTGATTTGGATTAAATGTTATAGCAGTATAAAAATACGTAAACAATATAATTAATACTGCAAAAACAAAATTATACCAAAAACTCGTATTATTTGTAAGGGCACCTGCTAATGCACCCATGGTTTCGTTATTGGAAGCAAATCCTACCAATGTTAAAGGTAAAAACATAATTGCTTGAGCGAAAATGATTGGCATTACCCCTGCCGCATTCACTTTAATAGGTAGATATTGTCTTTGTCCTCCGTATTGTTTATTTCCTACTATTCTTTTAGCATATTGCACCGGTACTTTACGTGTACCTTGTACTAATAATACTGAAATAAGTATAACAGCCACAAGTAATAAAATTTCAATTAAAAAGGTTATCAATCCTCCATTACCTGTTTCAGCCACTTTGGATACAAATTCAGCGGATAAAGCAAAAGGTAAACGAGCTATAATACCAATCATAATTAAAAGTGAAATGCCATTACCAATTCCTTTATCGGTGATTCTTTCTCCCAACCACATTATAAACAATGTACTAGATACCAATACAATGATTGAGACTATTGTAAACGACCAAGGTAAGCCGGCTCCGGCTAAAATTGGGTCTCCCGTAAACGTATGAAAAACACCGGTACTTGTCCCGACTTGTGAAACTAAATTGGATAGATAAGCCGGAGCTTGTAAAGCAGTAACTGCAATGGTTAGAAATCTTGTTAACTGTGTTATTTTCTTACGTCCACTTTCACCTTCTTTTTGCAGACGTTGGAAATAAGGCACAACTAAAGTCATTAATTGAATCACAATAGAAGCAGAAATATAAGGCATAATTCCCAAGGCAAAGATGGATGCATTGGAAAAAGCACCTCCTGAAAACATATCCAACAATCCCAACAAACCTTCTCTTGAACTAGAAGAAAAAGATGTTTGTGAAAGTGCTTGAACATCTACACCCGGCAATGCAATATAAGAGCCAACTCTATATATTAATATGATACCTAAAGTGTAAAGAATTCTATTTCTTAACTCTTCAATATGATAAATGTTTTTAATTGTGGCTATAAATTTTTTCATCTTATAATTTTATTGCGGTTCCACCTAATGCTTCTATTACTTGTATGGCTTTTTCAGAGAAAGCATGGGCTTTAACTTCTAATTTTGCCGTTAAGTTACCGTTCGCTAAAATTTTTACCAAATCTTTTTTCGATTTCAAACCATTAGCATACATTACATCCATATCGATGGTTGTCAATCCGGTTTTTTCATACAGGTATTGAAGCGTTGAAATATTAATAGCATTATATTCTACGCGGTTAATATTCTTAAATCCAAATTTCGGTACACGTCTGTATAAAGGCATTTGTCCACCTTCGAATCCTGCTTTTCTGGAATATCCTGAACGGGATTGAGCTCCTTTATGTCCTTTGGTTGACGTTCCACCTTTACCCGATCCTTCTCCTCTACCTATACGTTTCGTTCTTTTTGTTGAACCTTCTGCCGGTTTTAAATTATGTAAATTCATATTCTTAAATCGTATATTTCAGATTAATTCTTTATTTCTTCAATTTTTAACAAGTGTTTGACTTTATCTATCATCCCTAAAATTTGAGGTGTTGCTTCTACTTCGATAGGACGATTAAGTTTTTTGATACCCAGTGCAGTAATGGTTCTTTTTTGCACTTGAGCTCTATCTATTTGACTTTTAACTTGTGTAATTCTTAATTTTTTCATTATTATTTTAACTATTATCCGTTAAAAACTTTTGTTAACTCAATACCTCTTAACTGAGCTACTGTATAAGGATCTTTCATTTTTGACAATGCATCGATGGTTGCTTTAACCACACTGTGTGGATTGGTAGATCCTTTAGATTTGGCTAACACATTTTTCACTCCGACACTTTCCAAAACGGCACGCATAGCACCACCGGCTATAACACCGGTACCGGGAGTTGCAGGTTTAATTAATACCAAAGCACCGCTATATTTACCCTCTTGAGCATGAGGTACGGTTCCTTTCAATACCGGAACTTTAATTAGATGTTTTTTAGCATCTTCTATTCCTTTTTGAATAGCAATATTAACCTCTTTCGCTTTACCTAATCCATAGCCTACAATACCATTTTCGTTGCCAATAACGACAATAGCAGAAAAACTAAACGTTCGCCCACCTTTGGTTACTTTTGTTACTCGCTGTACACTAACCAGCCTATCTTTGAATTCAATTTCGCTTGTCTTTACTCTTTTTATTGTTGACATAAACCTAATTTAGAATATTAAACCTTCTTCTCTTGCTGCTTCAGCCAATGATTTCACTCTGCCGTGATACAAATAACCGTTTCTATCAAAAACAACTTTAGTTATACCTGCATCTTTAGCTTTTATTGCTAAATCTTTTCCTACCAATTTAGCTTTTTCGATCTTTGTAACTTTTTGCGAATCTATCGAACTTATTGCTGATGATGCTGCGACAATAGTTGTGCCTGCTTTATCATTAATAAGTTGTGCATATATCTGCTTATTACTTCTAAAAACAGATAATCTTGGACATACATCTGATCCATGTATGGTTTTTCTGATTCTATTTTTAATCCGAAGTCTTCTATAACTTTTACGATTTTTCGTTCCCATTCTACTCCGATTTTATTTTTTTATTAACTTATTTCTTTTCTGCTGATTTACCTGCTTTTCTTCTAACAACCTCACCTTGATAACGAATACCTTTTCCTTTATACGGTTCAGGTTTACGATAGGATCTGATTTTCGTAGCAACTTGACCTAATAATTGTTTATCAAAGGAAGTTAATTTAATGATAGGATTTTTCCCTTTTTCAGTGATTGTTTCTACCTTTACTTCTTTAGGTATTTCAAAAATTATATTGTGTGAATAACCTAATGATAAATTTAATATTTGATCTGTTGCTTGAGCCTTATATCCAGTTCCTACCAATTCTTGAACAATAGTAAAACCTTCTGAAACACCTTTTACCATATTAAACAACAAAGCTCTGTACAATCCATGCATGGCTTTATGTCTTTTTTGTTCCGTATGACGTTTTAGGTGTAATATATTTTCTTCCATTTCTAAGGTAATACAAGGATCTATCTTTTGTTTGATTTCACCAAGAGGTCCTTTTACAGTAATTTCATTAATCTTGTCATCAATATTAATATTTACTTCTTTGGGTATTGTTATCGGTAATTTTCCAATTCTTGACATGCTGTTTCCTCCTTTTTAACTAATATAACATATTACTTCTCCACCAAGTTTTAAACTACGTGCTTCTTTATCGGTAATTAAACCTTGAGATGTAGAAATAATAGCTATCCCCATCCCGTTTAATACGCGCGGAAGTTCATCCACTTTTACATATTTCCGTAACCCGGGTTTGCTTACGCGTAGTAAATTACTAATTGCACTTTGTTTCGATACAGGATGATATTTTAATGCTATTTTAATAGTATTAAATTTTTCACCTTCTTCAAATTTATAATTTAAAATATATCCTTTTTCAAAGAGAATTTTAGTAATTTCTCTTTTAACATTTGATGTAGGTATTTCTACTACTTTATGTTTTGCCATCACGGCATTTCTAATCCTTGTTAAATAATCTGCTATCGGATCCGTATTCATATTATTTTATCCTTTTAATGTATATTACCAACTTGCTTTTTTTATTCCGGGTATTAAGCCTTTAGAGGCCATTTCTCTAAAATTGATTCTAGAAATCCCAAATGCTCTCATATATCCTTTAGGCCTTCCCGTTAATTTACAACGATTATGTAAACGAATGGGATTTGAATTCGGTGGAAGTTTTTGTAAACCGATTTGAGCGGCTTTCACTTCATCATAATCAGTACTAGTACGAATTATTTCTTTGAAAGCTTTTCGTTTACTTTCGTATTGAGCAACTAATTTTGCTCTTTTCACTTCTTTTGCTTTTAATGATTCTTTTGCCATATTATTTTTTCTGATTTTTAAAGGGGAATCCGAATTCTTTCAACAAGGCTAAACATTCCTGATCGTTTCTAGCTGTAGTAACAATAGTAATATCCATACCATTTATTTTATTAATTTTATCTATATCTATTTCAGGGAAAATAATTTGTTCGGTAACACCCATAGAGAAATTACCTTTACCATCAAATCCCTTTTCGTTAATGCCTCTAAAATCGCGAATACGCGGAATAGAAACAGAAATTAAACGGTCGAGAAATTCAAACATTCTTTCTCCTCTTAAGGTTACTCTAACACCAACAGGATTTCCTTTTCTTAGTTTAAAGTTTGAAATATCTTTTCTTGACTTAGTAGCTACGGCTTTTTGTCCGGCTATCATAGTCATTTCGTTAATTCCTATATCAATTAATTTTTTATCAGCAGTAGCTGCGCCTATACCTTGATTTAAACAAACCTTTGTTATTTTTGGAACACGCATTACTGATTTAAAATCAAATTGCTTTTGCAAAGCTGGAACAATTTCGTTTACGTATTTGTCTCTTAATCTTGGAACGTATTTCATTATTTAATCTCCTCCCCTGTCTTTTTTGAATATCTAACTAATTTACTCTTATCATTCAATTTTCTTCCGATGCGTGATGCGACTCCTTTAGAGTCAACTAGCATTAAATTAGAAATATGTACAGAAGCTTCTTTTTTAACGATTCCGCCTTGTGGACTTTTAGCATTGGGTTTGGTATGTTTGGACACCAAATTAACTCCTTCTACAAATGCTTTGTATTTACTTACTTCCACTTTAAGCACCTTTCCTGTACGACCTTTGTCTTCTCCCGACAAAACTTTTACAATGTCTCCTTTTTTTATATGTATCTTCATTCTATTGTATATTACGTAATTATTTATATAACTTCAGGAGCTAAAGAAACAATTTTCATATATTGTTTATCTCTTAATTCACGAGCTACCGGTCCAAAAATACGTGTACCTCGCAACTCATCTGTTGCTGTAAGCAAAACAACCGCATTATCATCAAAACGAATATAAGAACCATCATTCCTGCGTACTTCCTTTCTTGTTCTCACTACAACTGCTTTTGAAACTGTTCCTTTTTTAATACCACCTGATGGAATAGCATCTTTAACAGTTACAATAATTTTATCTCCTAGACGGGCATATCGTTTTTTAGTTCCTCCTAAAACACGGATACATAAAACTTCTTTTGCTCCGCTATTATCTGCTACTTTCAATCTTGATTCTTGCTGTATCATATCTTATTTAGCTCTTTCTGTTATTTCAATTAATCTCCAGCATTTATTTTTACTTAATGGCCTGGTTTCCATTATTTTTACTTTGTCTCCTATTTGACAATCCTGATTTTCATCATGTGCCATAAAACTGGAAGTTTTTTTCAAATACTTTCCATATTTTGGATGTTTAAGTTTTCTTTCTACTTCGACAACAATTGACTTGGTCATCTTATTGCTTATAACAACGCCTTCTCTTACTTTTCTAAAATTTCTTTCCATCATCAATTATTTTTGAGATTTTTTTTCTACAAGTTCACGATTACGAATTTCCGTTTTTAATCTTGCAATTGATTTACGATACTCTTTAATTCTGTTTGGATTTTCAATAGAAGAAACTGCATGATGCAATTTTAATTTTGACAACTGATTAATTTCTTCATCCAATCTTTCGAATAATTCCTTGGTAGAAAGTTCTGTTACTACTGCTTGCTTCATAATCTTATAGTATTTCTTCTGAATAATCTCTTCTTATCACAAAATGAGTTAATATGGGTAATTTTTGTGCACCCAAACGCATAGCTTCTCGTGCTATTTCCAAAGGAACGCCATCGGATTCAAACAATATTCTTCCCGGAGAAACTCTAGCCACGAAATATTCCGGTGATCCTTTACCTTTACCCATACGTACTTCTGCTGGTTTTTTAGTAACGGGTTTATCCGGAAAAATACGTATCCACAATTGACCTTCACGTTTCATATAACGTGTGATAGCTTGACGTGCAGCTTCAATTTGACGTCCTGTTATCCAACATTCATCAAGTGCTTTAATTGCGAAAGACCCAAAAGCTATCTCAGCTCCACGTTTGGTGTTGCCTTTCATTTTCCCTTTCTGCACTTTTCTATATTTCGTCTTTTTTGGTTGTAACATTTCTAAATATCTTTATTAATCTTTTACAAATTCATAATTTAATTTTATTTCCTTCTTCTTTGTCCGCCAAAATCATTTCCACCACGCCCCATTCTTTTAGCAGGCATCGCTTTACCTTCTTTGGTTTCATTAAAAGATTGGAATAAATCTTTTTTACCATAAACCAGTCCTCGACAAATCCATACTTTTACACCCAGTCTTCCATAGGTGGTATGAGCTTCTGCATGGTTATAATCAATATCAGCACGCAAAGTATGTAAAGGAGTAGAGCCTTCTTTAAAATGTTCACTTCTTGCCATTTCAGCGCCACCTATACGACCGGAAATCGTTACTTTAATTCCCTCTGCGCCGGCACGTATACTGGAAGCTATAGCTGTTTTTATCGCTCTGCGATAAAACATACGTCCTTCTATTTGCTTAGCAATAGTTTGTGCTACTAAAACAGCATCTAATTCAGGCCTTTTTATTTCAGAAATATTAATTTGAACTTCTTTATTGGTAATTTTCTTTAATTCTTCTTTTAATTTATCTACTTCCTGACCTGCTTTACCGATAATAAGACCTGGTCGAGCAGTATTGATTGTTACTGTTACTAATTTCAAAGTACGTTCAATATAAATAACTGAAATACTTGCTTTTTGCAAACGTGCATTGATGTATTTTCTAATTTTATCGTCTTCAATCAGTTTAGTTTCAAACTTTTTGCCACCATACCAACTCGAATCCCATCCTCTAATGATTCCTAAACGCAGTCCTATTGGATTTACTTTTTGTCCCATCTACTCTTCTGTTATTTGATTTGTGATTTCGATTTTGCTATCTAATATTATGGTAATATGATTCGAACGTTTGCGTATACGATAACCACGACCTTGCGGGGCTGTACGTAACCGTTTTAACATAGTACCACCATCAACAAAAATTTCTTTTATATATAAATTACTGTCTTCAACACGAGCATTTTCATTTTTTGCTTGCCAATTGGCTATTGCAGAAAGTAATAATTTACGAATTTTTTCAGATGATTCTTTTTTACTGTATTTTAACACATTCAAAGCGTATTCAACATTTTTTCCTCTAACCAAATCAGCCATTAAACGTGTTTTACGTGGTGATGTATTGTTATCAACCAAACGTGCCATAGACACATTTTGTTTTCTTTCTTTAGTTGCTTCAGCTGCTAATCTTTTTCTTGCTCCCATCTTAATTCTGTATTTGCTTTATTTTTTCCCTTTATCTTTACTTCCGGCATGCCCGCGAAATATACGTGTTTGAGCAAATTCTCCCAATTTATGTCCTACCATATTTTCTGTAATATAAACAGGAATAAATTTGTTGCCATTATGAACTGCTATCGTTTGACCAACAAAATCCGGAGAAATCACTGATGCCCTTGACCATGTTTTAATTGCCACTTTTTTATTGGATTGTTGGGCTTCAAGTACTCTCTTTTCGAGTTTATAATGAATAAACGGACCTTTTTTTAATGATCTACTCATATCTTTCTTTTATTTTTTTCTTTTTTCAACAATAAATTGGCTTGATGCTTTTTTAGCATTTCTAGTTTTATATCCTTTAGCATATAAACCTTTTCTCGATCGTGGATGACCTCCGGAAGCTCTTCCTTCACCTCCACCCATCGGATGATCGACAGGATTCATAACCACACCGCGGACCCGCGGTCTTCTTCCTAACCAACGTGATCTTCCTGCTTTTCCGGATACTTGTAAATTATGGTCAATATTGGAAACCATTCCGATAGTTGCTTTGCAAGTACATAAAATTTTACGTGTTTCTCCGGAAGGTAATTTAATGGTTACATATTTTTCTTCTCTAGACATCAATTGAGCATATGAACCCGCACTTCGAGCTATTTTTGCTCCTGATCCCGGTTGCATTTCTATATTATGCACAACGGTACCTAAAGGTATTTGTGAGAAAAATAATGTATTACCGACATCAGGAGAAACGCCATCTCCCGATACTATTTGTTGCCCTACTTTTAACCCGTGAGGAGCTATGATATATCTTTTTTCACCATCAGCATAAAACAACAAAGCAATACGTGCTGAACGATTCGGATCGTACTCTATAGTTTTAACAGTAGCAGGTACACCATCTTTATCTCTTTTATAATCGATAATACGGTATTGTTTCTTATGACCACCCCCCATATAGCGCATGGTCATTTTCCCTTGATTGTTTCTTCCTCCTGATCGTTTTTGTGATAACAACAAACTCTTTTCGGGGGTTTTACATGTTATCTCATCAAAGTTACTTAATAACTTAAATCTTTGACCGGGTGTAACCGGTTTAAACTTTTTTAATCCCATCTTTTATTAATCTCTATTCTATATATTACTAAAGATATCTATTGTTTGATCTCCTTTTAATTGTATTATCGCTTTTTTAAAGGAATTTTTACTTCCTTTTATTAAGCCTGACTTTGTATAACGTGATGTGTTTTTACCTCTTTGTATCATAGTATTGACACTTTCTACTTCAACCCCATACAAGGTTTCTATGGCTTTTCTTATTTGTATTTTATCAGCTTTACGATCTACGACAAAACCATAGCGATTTCCTTTTTCACTCATGGCGGTCATTTTTTCAGTTACAAGCGGTTTAATAATAACATTCATTATAAAAATTTTTACTCGTTAATTTTAAAAAATTCGTCGAATTTGGAAGCTGCCGGCTCAGATATAATCAAATTCTGTGCATTTAAAATATCGTAAGTATTTAAATCTGAGATTTCTACAACCTTAACCTTGCCTAAATTTCGAGAAGACAAATATATATTTTTATTTGTTTCATTTAGAACTAATAATGTCTTTTTTTCAAAAAGATTTATATTTTTGAAAATATTGATACAGTCTTTAGTCCTAGGCACCTCTAAATCAAATTTTTCCAACACTGTTATGCTACTCTCGCTTGCTTTTAACGACAAGGCTGACATACGAGCTAAACGTTTCACTTTTTTATTTAACTTAAAGCTATAATCTCTGGGGTGAGGTCCGAAAATACGAGCTCCACCGGAGAATAAAGGATTTTTAATACTTCCCACACGTGCACCACCGCCACCTTTTTGTTTTCTCAGCTTACGTGTGCTTCCCGAAAGCATTGATTTTTCTTTGCTGGAATGAGTCCCTTGACGTTGGTTAGCTAAATATTGTTTTACATCCAACCAAATAACATGTTGGTTCGGTTCAATTCCGAAAATATTATCATTCAGAGTAACCGTTCTGCCGGTTTCTGTTCCATCTATTTTTAATACTTTTAACTCCATCTTTCAATTTTTAAATATGAACCATTATGACCGGGTACCGATCCTTTGACTAATAATAAATTTTTTTCTGGAAAAATTTTCACTATTTGCAAGTTAATCATTTTAACTTTTTCACCTCCGGTTCTACCGGCCATTCTCATACCTTTCATAACTCGCGAAGGCCAAGAAGAAGCGCCTAAAGAACCGGGAGCTCTCAATCGATTGTGTTGCCCGTGCGTACTATCTCCCACACCATGAAAACCATGACGTTTTACTACACCTTGAAAACCTTTTCCTTTACTTATACCTGAAACATCAACATATTCTCCTTCTATGAAGATATCAACGTTTAATACTTCACCATGAGTTTTTCTATTTTCTATTTCAAAACGAGTAAATTCTCTAATAATTCTTTTAGGGCTCGTATTCGCTTTTTCAAAGTGCCCTTTTAATGCATTTGTGGTATTCTTTTCTTTTTTATCATCAAATGCTAATTGGATGGCATCATAGCCATCTTTTTCTTTGGTTTTCACTTGTGTTACAACACAAGGACCAGCCTGTATAAGTGTGCATGGCAAATTTTTACCAGAGGCATCAAAGATACTGGTCATTCCAACTTTCTTTCCTATTATACCAGACATTATTTTATTTTTTTATATAATTAATATTATCAACCAATAAACGACCTTATACTTTTATTTCTACTTCAACACCACTTGGCAATTCTATTTTCATTAATGCATCGATGGTTTTTGAAGTTGTTCCATAAATATCCAATAGCCTTTTATAAGAAGATAATTCGAATTGTTCTCTTGATTTTTTATTCACAAAAGTAGAACGATTCACTGTAAATATTTTCTTTTGCGTTGGCAATGGAACAGGCCCAACTACTACCACTTTGTCATCTTTCACCGCATTGACGGTTTTAACGATTTTCTCTGCTGATTTTTCAACCAAATTATGATCGTACGATTTCAATTTAATTCTTATTCTTTCACTCACGATATATATTTTTATTATTCAATAATTAAAATTTGAATTTCCATTTATTTTTTAATGCTTCAACAACGGATACCGGGGGTTCTGAAAAATGAGAAAACTCCATCGTTGCTGTTCCTCTACCTGAGGTTAACGTTCTTAATGAGGTAATATATCCAAACATTTCTGCTAAGGGAACCTTGGCATCAATCACCTGATTGTTTTGTTTGGTTGATATTTCTTCTATATATGCTCGCCTTCGATTCAAATCGCCTGTTACATTACCTGTATATTCCGGAGAAACTATTACTTCTAATTTCATAATAGGCTCCAATAGTGTTGGCATCGCATTTTTTGTTGCTGCTTTAAATGCTTTATGTGCACAGATTTCAAATGCATTTGCATCAGAATCTACCGGATGAAACGAACCATCAAGCAATTTTACTTTAAGGTTCATCACAGGATATCCCAACAAAGGTCCGGTAGTCATTGCTTTTTCAAAACCTTTTTCGATGGCAGGTATATATTCTTTCGGAATAACACCTCCTTTGATTTCATTAAAAAATTGCAATCCTTTCACGTTTTCATCAAGAGGTGAAATTTCGACTTCTATATCTGCAAATTGACCATGACCGCCACTTTGTTTTTTATGAATTTCTCTGTGTTTTACGGTTTTTGTTATTGCTTCTCTATAAGAAACTACCGGATTTCCATAATTACATTCAACCTTAAATTCTCGTTTGATTCTATCTAAAACTATTTCCAAGTGCAATTCACCCATTCCACTTATTATGGTTTGTCCGCTTTCTTCGTCTGTCCTTATAATTAATGTAGGATCTTCTTCGGAAAGTTTTTGCAATGCTAAGGCCAACTTGTCAATATCATCTTGAGTCTTAGGCTCAACGGCTATACTGATAACAGGATCCGGGAAATTCATAGATTCTAATAAGATAGGATGTTTTTCATCGCAAATCGTATGTCCTGTTCGTATCATTTTAAAGCCTACAGCTACCCCTATATTGCCTGCTGAGATTTCTTGTATGGGAATTTGTTTATTGGCATGCATTTCAAAAATACGTGAGATTCTTTCTTTCTTATTGGTTGCCACGTTCAACACATAAGTTCCTTCTTTGAGTTTTCCTGAATAGACTCTAAAAAAAGCTATTTTCCCAACAAAAGGATCCATGGCTATTTTAAAAACTAAAGCTGAAAATGGCTCAACCACATTAGGTTCTCTACTTTCTGTGTTATTCGTATATGGATTGACACCTTCAATAGCCGGTTTATCTTCAGGGCTAGGCAAATATAACGTAATAGCATCCAATAAAGATTGAACTCCTTTATTTTTAAAGGATGATCCGCATAAAACCGGATTAATCCTATTTTCTATGGTAGCTTTTCTTATCGCTGAATGTATATCTTCAAGCGTAATATTTTGAGGCGTTTCCATATATTTCATCAACAAATCATCACTTTCTTCAGCAACACCTTCAATTAATTGTAATCGATATTTGTCAACTATTTCTTGCAAGTCTTCGGGAATAGGAATTTCTTCTATACGAGTACCTTGAGTTGTATCATCCCAAATAAAAGCCTTATTAGCTACTAAATCAACGATTCCAACAAAACTATCTTCTTCCCCTATTGGTATTTGCAAAGGAATTGGATTTGCTCCTAATCGGTTTTTAATTTGCTCAATTACAGAAAAGAAATCGGCTCCTGTTCTATCCATTTTATTCACATAACAAATAAGAGGAACCCCATATTTTCGTGCCTGCTTCCAAACGGTTTCTGATTGTGGTTCTACACCACCAACGGCACAAAAGAGTGCAACTGCACCATCTAATATACGTAATGAACGTTCCACTTCCACAGTAAAATCTACATGACCTGGAGTATCAATGACATTAATTTTATATGAATTATTGGAATAATTCCAATAAACAGTTGTTGCTGCTGAATTGATAGTAATGCCTCTTTCTTGTTCTTGTTCCATATAATCCATGGTAGCAGTACCATCGTGAACTTCACCGATTTTATAATTTTTTCCGGTATAATAGAGTATCCTCTCGGTGGTAGTCGTCTTTCCGGCATCAATATGCGCCATAATTCCGATATTCCGTATGTAAGATAAATTACCCATTTCTATTATACCTTATTTTTATTTTTATATTAAAATCTGAAATGTGAAAATGCTTTATTTGCTTCAGCCATTCTATGAATATCTTCTTTACGTTTAAAAGCAGCACCTTCTTCTTTATAGGCTGCCATTATTTCTGCAGCTAATTTATTACTCATAGATTTTTCATGACGTTTGCGAGCAAAGTTAATAAGATTTTTCATCCCAACAGATTGTTTTCTTTCAGGACGAATTTCAGAAGGTATTTGGAAGGTCGCTCCACCAATTCTTCTACTTTTCACTTCCACCGAAGGAGTTACATTTGTCAATGCCTGTTTCCACACAGTTACACCATCATCTTTTGTTTTTTCGGAAACTATTTCTATTGCATCGTAAAATATTTCAAATGCAACATTTTTTTTTCCACTTAACATTATGTTATTTACAAACTTCGTAATTTGCGGGTCTTGAAATTTCGGATCCGGTAAAATGATTCTTTTTTTAGGCTTAGTTTTCCTCATGCGATTGCTATTATTATTTAAGAATATTTCTATACATTAATTAATATATTACTATTTATCTTTTTTTGGTTTTTTAGTTCCATATTTAGAGCGTCGTTGATGACGGCCATCCACTCCGGATGTATCTAATGCTCCGCGGATAATATGATATCTAACACCGGGAAGATCTTTTACTCTACCTCCTCTTATCATCACGATGGAGTGTTCTTGCAAGTTATGTCCTTCTCCGGGTATATAAGCGTTTACTTCTTTTTGATTAGTAAGCCTTACTCTGGCAACTTTTCTCATTGCCGAATTTGGTTTTTTTGGCGTTGTGGTATAAACTCTTACACAAACTCCGCGGCGTTGTGGGCATGAATCCAAAGCAGGAGATTTGCTCTTATACTTCATTTGAGTTCTTCCTTTTCTTACTAACTGCTGTATTGTAGGCATATGTATTTAATTTTTCCTTGTATTTTATTTTTTTTATATATTTTAATACCCTTTTTTTTAGGGACTGCAAATTTACAACTTTTTTCAATGCTAAGCTAATTGTTAATCACCTTTTACATAAAAAAAAAACATACGTTTTTTCAACTTTCACGTCTTTGAATTATAAAAATAAAATACTTCCATATCTTTCTGTATTTCTATTTCTTAACAAGCTATGTCTTCTTTTAAATCGAGTCTTTTTCAATTACTATTATTGATTTTTTGTGTGTTTTTTTTAATTAAATTTTGTATTTTTTAGAATAGCCTTTAAAAAAATCCTTTTTTTTTGGCATCATTTTCTAATTTCTTTTGTAATTTTTATGATATTTTTGATGTTTTATATACGCATTTGAATCGAATGAAACTTACAATAAAAAAATGAATATTACATAACCGAAATTAAAAAAATGTACTTTTGCAAAATTATGAAGCAAAATTTATCAGCAATTCTAACATATGAAATTTTCCAAATAATTCATGCATGCAGTAAAGAATTAAACATTGATTCTTATGTTGTTGGTGGATTTGTAAGAGATTATTTTTTAAAAAGAGACAGTAAGGATATTGATATTGTTTCTATTGGAAACGGTATTGATTTTGCGAAAACTGTTGCAAAAAAAATAAACATTCCCGATAAAAATATAGCCATTTTTAAAACCTATGGTACAGCTATGTTTCATTACAAAGGCATGAATATTGAATTTGTTGGTGCTCGCAAAGAATCCTATATGAAAGATTCGCGTAATCCCATTGTTGAAACGGGAAGTTTACAAGACGACCAAAACCGAAGAGATTTTACCATTAACGCAATGGCTATTTCATTGTCCAAACATGATTACGGTATGCTTATTGATCCTTTTAATGGGCTGAATGACATACATAATAAAATTATCCGCACTCCATTAGACCCAGACATTACTTTCTCCGATGACCCTTTACGAATTATGCGTGCCATACGTTTTGCAACGCAATTGAATTTTTCCATTGATCAAAACACTTTATTTTCCATAAAAAAACAAGCATTTCGTATCGCAATTGTATCGAAAGAACGCATTGTAGATGAATTGAACAAAATTCTTTTGTGCAAAAAACCCTCTCTCGGACTACAGCTTTTAGAAGTAATGGATGTTTTGCCTCTAATACTCCCTTGGGTATCTGCAATGCAAGGTGTTGAGATAATTAATGGGAATGGACATAAAGATAATTTTTACCATACCCTGGAAGTTGTTGATAAAATAGCATCCCTCTCTACAAATGTATGGCTATGTTGGGCTGCACTTTTACACGATATCGGAAAAACCAAAACAAAACGCTACGTTGAAAATTACGGATGGACATTTCATCAACATGAATTGGTAGGTGCTAAAATGGTTCCTAAAATTTTCCGCGAATTACGTTTGCCATTAAATGAAAAAATGGATTATGTGAAAAAATTAGTCTATTTGCATTTACGTCCTATCGCGTTGATAGAAGAGACCGTAACAGACTCTGCCATTAGACGATTACTTTTTGATGCCGGGGATGATATCGATGATTTGATGCTGCTTTGTGAAGCAGATGTTACATCAAAAAATGAAAAAAAAGTAAAACGTCTACTTAGAAATTTTGAAATAGTGCGTTTGAAATTAAAAGAAATTGAAGAAAAAGATAACATTCGTAATTTCCAACCTCCAATTTCAGGGGAATTAATCATGAATTTATTTCATTTGTCTCCCAGTAAAGAAGTAGGCCTTATAAAAAATGCCATACGTGAAGCCATTCTGGACGGCATTATTCCCAATGAATACGATGCTGCATACCAATTCATGCTCCAAGAAGCAAAAAAAATAGGATTAACACATATTAACTAAATCATGCTAAAAATAGGTATTACCGGAAAAATCGGAAGTGGAAAAAGTACTATATGCCGCATTTTTGAAAGCATCGACATCCCTGTTTATTATAGTGATACAGAAGCTAAGAAATTTTATAATTATCCTGAAATCATTAAAACCCTTTGTGATAAATTTGGCAAAGGCATACTCGATATTGACAAAAAAATTGATAAAAGAGCATTAGCTTCCATTGTTTTTAACGACGAGGATAAGTTAGAACAGTTGAACTGCATTATTCACCCCTTGGTGATAAAAGATTTCGATGCATGGTATAAAGAAAAAAATGATTTTCCTTATGTGCTTTTTGAATCGGCTATTATTTATCAATGTAGAATAGCTTCTTTATTTTCAAAAATAATTTATGTTGATTGTCCGGAAGAAATTGCTATCAAGCGAGTTATGAAAAGAGACAATACTACCCATCAAGCTGTTTTAGAACGTTTATCAAAACAAAAAACAGAAACTCATCCTTACGATTATATCATTTTCAGCAATGAGCAGGAATTGGAAATACCCCAAGTACTAAAAATTCACAATCAATTACTTAGCTTGTCAAATCAAACATAAGAATGTAAACTCTCCCTTAACGAAGGAAAATAATTTACTCCGTACCAACACATTTGTAAAGCGAAAAAAGCAAAAATCAACAAAAGATAAGAAATTAAATGTCTTTTGTGTTGAAATGTTCTGAAATGTAAATACAGCAAATACATCAAGCTTGTTATGGCTGCCCAAATTTCTTTTGCATCCCAAGTCCAGTAATGCCCCCAAGCTTCTTTTGCCCACACAGCTCCTATCAACATAGCAATAAAAAAAAGGGATAATCCGGTATTGACAATATTATCACAAGCTTTTAAATAACTAAAATTTTGTTTGATTAAACCTACCAAAGCAATAATAAAAGAACAGCCCAACAAAGAATAAGAAAACATGTAAATAATTACATGAGGAACAAACCATACACTTTGCAATGCAGGCATTAAATTTTGATTATGAAGTTCCGGCTTCACTATATTCAAACACATAAACACTATCGACATTATCGTCGTAAAAAGCAATATCCAACGGTAACGCCATCGTAGATAAGTAACAATACCAACTATTGACAAAAACAACACATACCACAATCGTATTTCACCCGTTGTCTGCATAGGTGGTCTTTGCAGACGATAACTTAACCCAATAATAAAAAATGACAAGATAAGGATTCCCAAAAGCTGCAGACCTACGAGCAGGCGAAAAAATAATATGGATTGATTTTTCACCAAAGCAAGAAAAGAAGCAAGCCCCCAACAGATAGAAATTAATAATACAAACACATAAAAATTATCCCAAGTTATCATTTTAAGACTGATTGTTTAAAACCCGTAAAAAAAGCACCTATGGCTCCAGCAAACATTATTGCAATTCCAAGTAAAACTATATAACGCCATGGATCATAAACAATTTGTAGTTTAGCAGCGTTCACTCCGGCATTCATCAAATAAACATCATAGCCTTTATAACGATATGGATAATTGACGGAAACAGACACATTCTTTTCATACTGCCTGTCTTTTATAATTAAATCTGCTTCAACAGTTTTTATCTCTCCCGAAGAATAATGTTCCTTCCGTATTTCTTGTAATCCTAAAGAAAAAGGGAGATTCATTTTTTGATTATCCTCAGTATATGCTTGAAAAATCACATATTCTTTATTAACTATTGTTTGCATCGTATACAAATCCGCTCTTCCCAAAAAACCGGCAGACAAAGCTACCCATAATCCGACATGATTTAACAAAAACAAAACGTTATTTTTCTTAACTATGGTAAACCTACGCACTATAACAGCTCCTAAAACAAATAAAAAAAACAACCACGATATCACAAACAATGCTGATGTAGAAAAATCATATAGAGAATCTGGAAATAGACTATCCGAAAAATTTTTACGATGATAAAAAAACCAATGTAATATCAGTAAAACAATAATATAAACACTTACTAATAATGCCGTTTTACCACTAGAAAAAAATCTAAAACGTTCCGATAATCGTCCGGCAACAAAAGAAAAATAAACAAGAAGCATTAATAAAAACACATTCACCGGAAAAGCAAATGCATTAGTATTGATACTGATAAAACTCAAAGCGATTACAAGAAATAATCCAATTCCTAATGTGATTATTGATTTGTTATATATTTTAAACTTTATCACCTTTATCTTTTTTAAATCGGCAAAATTTATTTATTCACTTTTTATCATCACCAACACCATTTTAAATTTTTCAATAGCTGTTAATGCATGGGGGAAATTTGCAGGCATGATAATGAATTCACCGGTTTCTAATATATGCGATTGCCCATTTAATCTAATGTCAGCTTTGCCTTCAGAAATATAAACCAAAGCATCAAAGGGAGCTGTGTGTTCACTTAAGCCTTCATCTTTATCAAAAGAAAAAAGGGTAATATTTCCTATCTCCTTTTTTAGAATATGTTTACTGATAACCGCTTTATCTGCATAGGCGATACTTGAATTAAAAGTAAATTTCTTTCCTTTTTCAAACTCATTTGATTTCATCAATGTATTATTATTTATAATTAGTATGTGCAAAGATATACGTTTTTTTTACATGAAATACATGTGTATTTTTATTCACTTATAATAATACTATTCAATATTGAATATTTTCTTGTATCTTTGCATAAACGATTGCATCACATTTAAAATAAAATAAAATAAAAGATTAACAAATAACTATGTATAATTTTTCTTTTAAAAATCCCACAAAACTTATCTTTGGAAAAGGTAGTATTACACAATTACAAAAAGAAATTCCGATTGACAAAAAAATATTAATAACCTTTGGAGGAGGAAGTGTCAAAACAAATGGAGTATATCAACAAGTAATTGATGCTCTTAAAAATCATACCTGTTTTGAATTTTGGGGTATTGAGCCCAATCCAACCTACGAAACACTGATGGAGGCAGTAAATCAAGCACGAGCCAATAATATTGATTTTCTTTTAGCTGTTGGTGGCGGGTCGGTTTTAGACGGAACAAAATTTATTGCCTCAGCCATTCCTTATGAGAATGACCCATGGGAAATAGTAATTGACGATCGTAAAATTAAAAAGACTATTCCATTAGCTTCAGTGTTAACATTACCTGCAACAGGTTCGGAAATGAATGGAGGGGCTGTTATATCCAGAAAAACAACTTTGGAAAAATATGCTTTCCATCATCCCCTAATCTATCCTGTTTTTTCAATATTAGATCCTGAAACTTGTTATTCATTACCGAAACATCAAATAGCAGCCGGCATAGCAGATACATTCATACATATTATGGAACAATATCTTACAAAAACAAAACAATCCATGGTAATGGATAGATTCGCGGAAGGCTTATTGATTACCCTTATTGAATTAGCGCCGAGATTAATGAAAAATCATCAAGACTATGAAAGCATGTCCAACTTTATGCTGACAGCCACCATGGGATTAAATGGCTTTCTGGGAATGGGAGTAAAACAAGATTGGGCAACACATATGATAGGTCATGAAATTACTGCATTGAGCGGCTTGACACACGGTTGTAGTTTAGCTGTTGTTTTCCCTGCTCTTATGCAGATTATGCGCGATGAAAAGAAAGATAAATTACTACAATATGCCAAAAGAGTTTGGCTTATCTCTGATGAAAATGAAAATCTTATAATATCTGAAGTCATTGCTAAAACAGAAGCTTTTTTCCACACATTGGGAATCAAAACCAAACTACATGAATATGGTATAGAAGAAAATATTATTAATGAAATCGTTAAGCGTTTTCGGGAAAGAAACACCATACTCGGAGAAAATAAAAGCGTTACTCCTGAAAAAGTATTGGAAATACTAACATTATGCAAATAACATTCTTAGGAACCGGAACATCACAGGGGGTACCTGTTATTGCATGCCAATGCAAAGTATGTCAGTCGGAAGATCCAAAAGACAAACGATTGCGTTCTTCTATCTTGGTAAAACACAAAAATAAAACATTTATTATTGATACAGGTCCTGATTTTCGACAACAAATGCTACGGGAAAAAGTATATCACCTTGATTTCGTTTTACTAACACATGAACACAAAGATCATACAGCCGGCTTAGACGATATACGTGCCTTTAATTTTTCTCAACAAGAAGCCATGAATGTATATGCAAATAAACGCACATGCAATGCCATTCGCACCGAATTTGCCTATGCCTTCGATGAGTGTAAATATCCGGGTGTTCCTAAAATAAAATTACATGAAATAAATAACCAAGGTTTTAAAGTGCAAGGAATTTTCATTCAACCTATACATGTTATCCACTTCAAATTACCGGTTATCGGTTTTCGCATTGAAAACATGGCGTATATTACAGATGCCAGCTCAATATGTGAAGCAGAAATGGAAAAATTACATAATTTAGATTTACTTATTCTCAACGCATTAGGGGTCAAACCCCATTACTCTCATTTCAACTTGGAAGAAGCCTTGTATATCGTTAATCAATTGCAGCCGAAACAAGCTTATTTTACGCATATCAGCCATGTGATGGGGCTGAACAATGAAGTTAATGAAATACTCCCTCCATCCATTCAATTAGCGCACGATGGCTTGAAGGTAGAAATCTGATAAGCTGTTATTCTTTTACAAATTGTTTACTTGCTATTTGTTTACCGTTTACATATAAATTAATGAAATAAGAACCTTTTGCTAAAGCAGAAACATTTATCGAAACATTATCGCTATTAACAAGTTTGCATTCTACTTCCATTCCCGAATTATCATAAATTATTAATTTTCCATCCTGTAATTCATTAAATTGTATGTTTAATTTATCTATTGCGGGATTTGGAAAAATGAATATTTCTTTTTCGGAAAATAACAATTGTTTTATTCCTTGTTCATATCCAAAAGCCACATCATCAATCATCAAAATACTTCCATTTTGTCCTTTACACTGCATTAAAGTTTCTATGCTTGTAAAATCATATCCGGCACTGGACGCAAAAATCACAACAACAGAATCAGGCGTTTGTTGAGAGGTATAGGTTATTGGAATATTAAATGAAGTCCATGTATTAACATTATTATAAATCAACATTTTACCTCCACCTATTTTCGTGCCTCCTTTTTTCAAAAACACTTCAATAGCAGCTGAATCTCCATTTACCAAAGTTGATTGAAACCATCCCGTAAATTGCAATGGGCGATGAGTAAATGGTTTGCCTAAAATACAATCTAAATTAGTAAAATCAATGTAAAGAGTCCCTGCAGCTCCCGGCAAAAACAAATCTTCACCGAATGTCATGGTATTAGAGATTAATTTCAAGGCGTAATTGCCATCTATGGCATTGCTTTCTCTAAATGCCGTTAATGGAGCATCTCCCATAACTCCGCTTAACTCATGTAATTGATTTAAGGTTGCTAAAAAATAAGCATCCTTAAAATCCCAATAATCACTTTTACCCGGAGTTGGATTACTGAAATATTCCCAATTATTTTCAAAACTTCCATCCGGAAAGTTTTGTGCTTTCATGTTATAATTTTCAAAACATAAAGCCAGCATGATTAAAATTGTTACTTTTTTCATCTTGAATAAATTTTATATTTTAATTGTATAGTTACGCATCATTTTTTCTTTTAGGAAAGAAAGGTTCACCTTCGGTGAATTTATACACCAATTGCAAGCTAGTTATACGGGGTGATTCCGGACACATCGGTCGTAAAGAATACTCTTTATTAAACAAATTGCTTACGATAACAGAGACCTTTACATTTGAAATTTCGACACCGGCTCGTAAACCGAACACCCACGTACCTTTATCATGTGTTTGTCTGTACGTTTCTAAACCATCAAAAGGAAAAGGATAAGCAGAATTTCTAACATTACGTGGTGCTATGGAAGAATACCTGTCTAATTCGTAAAAGAACTTATCCACATTTTTCATTAAACTGTAGAACTGGGAGGAAAAACCAACAGTAAACATATCATAAATTATAAAATCCAGGTCGGCTTTTAAAATATGTTCTATTCGGTATTTCATGATTCGACCGCTTGTATCACTGGAAGTGTTATTATAGGTATATGCCTTTGTTGCTGTTTCGGTAAATACAAAACCGGTATCCAAGACTTTCGGATTAGTATAGGCATAATTAAACAACAATGTATACTTCACTTGTTTTCCCATTTTACCTTCACCACCTATACTTAAATCAACACCTGCTATACGAGCCGGGCCTGTATTGAAAAATTTAAACCCATATCGTTTTAAAGGATTCAACTCCTGTTCTCTTGTCAGCCAAGGACCCAGGAAAAATTCAACATAATTATTATATCGTTGATAATAGCCGGCAACATCTATAAATCCCTTAAAATTAAGCAATTTAAACATTTGTTGCACACCCAGCTCCACATTCCAACTTGTTTCTGATTTTAAATTAGGATTAGGATAAAAACCATAATTGCCAACTTTTGTTGTGAGATAGCGTTCTCCAATACTGGGAAAACGATATCCCATCCCAAAAGAAGCACGTATAAAGGTAAACGTTTCTACTATATTGTAATTGATACCGGCTCTAAAGACAGGTTTGGCTTCTACATAATTCCCGGTAGAAGTATCGTTCATAAAATAACCAAAATCTTCAAAAATCTGATAATATTCATAACGACCTCCACCCAATAAAATTAAATTTTGTTTTTTCAAAAAGCGTTTTTCTAATTGCACATAACATGCAGCATTAGCAGCATATTTAGGTTTTAATATCGAATTAGTATCTCTTACTCCTGAAAACACATTTCCGGTAGAACGTGCAAACTGCCCTACTAAACCCGTAAATAATTGCAGATTTCCTATTTTTTTTAAATTTTTAGCAAACTGATAATCGAGGTAATACATTTCCGACTTACTATCCTGATTGTTGGTAGCCCAATTATCACTATACATTAATCTTGCTTTAAGAGAATGCGAGCCTTCTTTTTTAGTAAAATATTTGAAATAAGGATCCACAAAAAACATAAAATCTCGGATATCCGTTAAAGAACCCGGATATGTTCTATACATTCCGCTATCAGCATCTAACCAAAAATGCGTCATAGTATGCGTAGAATACAACACATTCCCATTAATCCCGGCAAAAACACCCTCTTTTTTAAAACGATAACGGGTGCCAAAATTGAAACGCATTCTTTCTTCTTTCACTATTTTCTCATAGCTGCTCGGATTTCGCAAGGTAGAATCTACAGAAAGTTCCTGCCCTACAAAACCATCATCTTTTGCATATTCTGCACTTAAGACCAAATCCAATTTTTTAATTTTTCGTGCATGAGAAATATTAGCACCATAAGTTAATGGTATGGTTCCTACGGGCCAACTGCAGCGATATTCTGCTTGCGGGCGACTATAAAAGCCATTGTATAACACTATTTTTGTTTGTGGTTTACCTTTCGGATATGCTGTTCTTACATTAATAGCTCCTGTGATAGCCGATGAACCATATAAAACAGATGCAGCACCTTTTAATACTTCTATTTGTTCCACATTTTCCATGGGAATAAGATTCCAAGCAGGACGACCTGCATCTACTCTCATTACAGGCATTTCATCCATCATTATCATCACTCGGCTGCCCATACCTGAACTGAATCCACTGCCACCCCGCATCTGAGGTTCATTATCTACTACAATTAAACCCCCAACCTGATCAAACGCATTATCTAAGGTTGTTATATTTGTTTGTTCCAGTTTTCGTTGACTAACATATGCTACCGAAGAGACAGATTCATCCTTTTTCATTTCATACCTCTTTTGCGTAACTTTTACTTCTTGCAACAATGTGTTATCTAATTCCATATAGATATCTAATGTTATCACCTTAGCTCCTTTGAAGGATATGTGTTTAATTTGAGTCTGATATCCTAAATACAAGAACTTAACTTCACATTCTAATGAATTAATTTCTAAATAATAGTGCCCGTTATTATCTGAGACTGTGCCTTTATTCTTCTCACAATCAGGAACTATGTTGGTCAAAGGCAAGGTTAACTCTTTTTCATCCGCATCATAAATAGTTCCTTTAAGTATAAAAGGTTGTGCTGAGAGAAAAATTGGAATAAAAAATAAACAAATAACGATAAATTGTTTGTATCTTTCAGCCAACATATTGATAATATATAACATAAATTTGTTCAGTCTATAAATATTCTAGTATTTAATAAATTTAAAAAATTTAACGGTTTCTACCCCTTGATTCACTTTCATAATATATACTCCTTTTGAAAGAGCAGAAACATCTATCGGCATATTTACTTCATTCATTGGCTGCGTTTTGATTAGTTTTCCACACAAATCGTAAATAAAAACATTATCTATATGAATTTCTGAATCAGGAAACAAAAATTGAACACAACTATTTGTTGGATTGGGATATAAAATAAAATTATCGGCAGTGGATAAAACTTCCGTTACTTTCACACCGGAAGTAAAATTAATGCAATAGGATAAAACTGTTTCACCATCTTCTGCAAGCACATTAATGATGCTTTGTCCGGGCATGTCCGTAAATGGAATAATATCATAACTGGCATTGGAATCTTCCAATTCAACACCTATCGTAGGCATTCTCTCATAATTATACACATATTGATAGGTGTAGGTGTCGGGATTAAAATCCGGAATAAGATCATCATCTATGCTAATGTTTTTTATTTTTGCATTGTTAGCTAATAAGGTTTTTGAAATATAATGATTGATGATATATGTTCTTTGACTATTACCATCTTCTGCAGTAACAGTAATAATAGTTTTAGCACTGTCAATATTGTGATTAGGACCCAAGAGTGTATCAATATGCACTTGAGCTGTACTTGATTCGGGGATAATGGTCAATGTCGGCATTAAATCAGGATTAGTACCTAATTGATAATAACGATCATATTCCAATTGTGAAGTATTGAATGCTGCAATCGTTTTATCATTGACTTTAATCTTATGCAACCAGGCGCTATAAACAAACTCAATATCATCAACTGAAAGGGAATCACCTACTTCGCCGGAAGCAGGAATTGAATTATTTGTCAATGTAATGAGTATATAATTTCTTTCTGAAGTGCCATCCTTAACGAAGGCTATTCTTTTTTGTATCCAAGTTGCTGTTCCTGCTGAACTTCCCGTACGATTACATTCCAATGTGGCTTTAGAGGCGTATGCGCTTTTGATATTTATATCATTAGGGTCTTTAAAATCAGTATCACCATGTATGTACGTTGCAATTCTTGCTTTGCTTGAACTATCTGCCGCATAATATTTAATCCAAATATATAAAGAATCGGGATTCGCTGTAAAAATTTGACAATGTTCCGCTTTTGCCCTATTTGTAAAATTATAATTATCAGGACTGGATGTAGATATACTCCCCAAATTGATTTGACCTAAAGTCATATTACCATTGGCAATAACACCCATAATACTATTAGAATATAAAGTGAGATAATAATTACCGGTACTCCCGGATCTTCCTCCATCAACACGATAATGATGTGGTTTCATCGCCATGATACAGCCAATAGGAAGTAAACATTTTGCTGTTTGAAAAGAATTCCAATTGCTTGGTTCAGATTGCACATGTGAACTGTCCCATGTTTCAAAATCAGCATTCGGAAGTTGATATGTCTGTGCTGAAAGAATGGAAATATAGCATGAAGATAGTGTAATCAAAATATATAAAAATATTTTTTTCATTCTAAAAAATAAAACTTCTTTGACCATATTTTTTGAGGTGCAAAAGTACACAAATATTTGTATTGTTATTTTTTTAAATATAAAAAGACAATATTCATAACGAATAATGTCTTTTTATACTTATAATCAATTAAATTGTTAATATTTGATCAGTTTAACGCTTTTAAGCATTTTATTTCCCTGATTAATTTTCAAAATATACATTCCGTTTGAAAAGGAACTTATATCAATCACCATTGATCCATTATTAGTATACTCTGATTTAATTTTCTTCCCGAATAAATCATATAATTGAGCTTCTATTATGGTAGCTGATTCACTCTCTACTTGTATTTTAACTATATCTCGTGAAGGATTTGGATAAATCAGAATCTTTTCATCTTCATTCATCACTTCAATACTATTTGCGAAAACAAAGTTCACCCGATAGGTACGTGCATTAATACCATCCTCAGCTACGACATCGATAACGGTTTGCCCCGGCAAAGCTTGTGTCGGTGTAATAAGGTGAGTAGCGTTACTATCTTCGCTTTCAACCGTTACCACAGGAATTCCTTGATAGTCTATTGGCAATTCATATTTATAATTATGTACTTCCGGATCAAAGTTGGTGATTGCTACTCCATCTACTTTAATAAATTTAAGTCTTGCATCATCGTTCAAAGCTAGGGTAAAGACTACTTCATAGATAAGTGAATCCTTAGCATTTACTGCTACAACGACAATACGAGCGGTATCGCTGACTGAAGTCGGCTGCTCAATCCGTACACTAGCTCTGCTATCTTCGGGTGTTGCAGTAATTACCGGCACATCAGTAGTACCATAAGGCAATACTTGGGTATAGATTAAATTTTCCTTTTGAAAATCAGAAATTAATATATCATTGACATTTAATTCCGACAAATAAGCATTATCACCGGCTTCGATAGAGAAATGTATCAGATAAGTCATCGTAATGTTTGTATCTCCTGCTTTGACACGAATGATGGCAGTTTCAGGAAATGCAGTTATTTGAGTTATTTCAAACTGAGCATCGATTTCTTTAGCTATTGCTTCTACAACAGGCATTTGGCTACGACCATATGCATATTCAATAAAATATTCTAAAGTATCAGGATGAAAATCAGGCAAACTCACACTATCCACCAATAAATCTATTAAATGTGCATCTGTTGAGAGTGCTACTTCAAAATTAACGGTATACGTCTTCATATGAAGCATATCCCAACCGGTAATAATTAAACTTGCTTGACCATTCGGATTTATTGCCGGAATAGTATCTACACTGCATCGACTATCAAGCAAACTATAATTTAACTGAGGAACATCGGTAGTACCAATTGGCAACATCACATGGTATACGGTATCTGCAGGATTAAAATTTGCAATCGTATAGTTAACACCTCCTAAATCATATGACAAAGTTTGTAAATCAACATTAGAGCCTTGTACAAATTGAATGGTATAGGTTCTGCTATGGATTCCATCTTCAGCAATAACTTGAACTTGTGCCTGTCCAAAATATGAACCTGCCTGTGTAAACTGAAGCGTTGATAGATTCCAGGATGCAATAGCACTTACAACAGGATTAGCAGATGTTTGCCATGGCAAAATGACTGTATAAGACAAACTATCTTTATTGAAGTTTGCCATAGGTATACCATTTATCTTGATAGTATCTAAAGCTACATTATCGGAAAGTAAGCGATGAAAAATGAGTGTATACAAATTACTATCTATCATATTTTCCGCAATTACTTTAATGATTGCTGTATCATTAACATGTAAAGGGTAACGAATAATTTGTGCCTGGGCTCTGGAATCTGTTAAGCTATATTGAATGCTATCAGGAACATTGACTGTTTCTGCTTTTAAATCGATGGTATAAATAAATACATTGGAAGCAAAATCATGAACAATTGAATCATTAGTACCCAATTTATAAGCTATATTTGTTAAAGTAGCCACCGGAGACAACTGTCTTGTAAAATGAACAACATAGGTTAAGGTATGAACACTATCCTCCGCTAAAACAGTTATAATCGCCGAATCATTTACTGTAAGAGCTTGTTGAATGCTAATATGAGCTGCTCCCGATTGAGGTACTACTGATACTATGGGCGGAATTATACTGTCATAATGCAGTATTACATGATAATAGGTAGTATCTGCATGGAATGTTGCCATTGCATTTCCATTTACCGAAATAGACGAAAGTTTTGCATTGGTTGATATTTCCACTTCAAAGAA
>JAQVNO010000082.1 GCA_028703095.1 Bacteroidales bacterium | reverse complement strand
ATTCTTGGTCGGAGAAAGATTTTTTTTGTTGACAAGCAGCAAATAATATACTCCAAACAATGAAAGAAAAGATTAACTTATATTGATTCATCTTAAAATAGATTTTCTATTTAGTATTAGCTTTCAATGACAAGAAAAAAAATAATCCTTATTCGACAGTAACAGACTTAGCTAAATTTCTGGGTTGATCAACATTGCAGCCTCTCAAAACCGCCACGTGATAAGCAAGAAGTTGCAAAGGAATAATTGCGAGGAAAGGAATAAATATTTCAAGGGTATCCGGAATTTCAATGATAAAATCGGATATTTTCTTCACTTCTTCATCCCCTTCGGTAACGATAGAAATAATTTTTCCTTTTCTTGACTTCACTTCTTCTATGTTGCTGATTACTTTTTGATAAGTGCCTCTATTAGGAGCTACAACTATCACAGGCATTTCTTCATCAATCAACGCAATGGGACCATGTTTCATTTCAGCAGCAGGATAACCTTCAGCATGGATATAAGAGATTTCCTTTAATTTAAGTGCTCCTTCCATGGCTATAGGGAAATTATATTTACGTCCCAGATACAATGCATTCTGTCTATGTTGAATAAACTTCGCTACTTCTTTCGTTATAGCATCCGTTTCCAATGTTTTTTTTACTTTTTCAGGTATTCTTTCCAGTTCGGCAATAATTTCATAATATTTTGTTCGTGAAATTTTACCTTTTCGTTTTGCCAGACAAAGCGCCATCAGTGTTAAAACTGTTACTTGAGCGGTAAATGCCTTTGTGGATGCTACTCCTATTTCCGGACCGGCGTGAGTAAAAGAGCCGGCATGTGTAGCACGTGCAATGGAAGAACCAACAACATTGCATATTCCCAAGACAGTAGCTCCTTTTTGTTTTGCCAGTTCAACGGCAGCAAGTGTATCAGCTGTTTCCCCTGATTGCGAAATGGCAATAATCACATCATCTTCATAAATAATAGGATTTCTATAAATAAATTCCGAAGCATATTCTACTTCTACCGGTATTCTTACCAACTCTTCAAACATATATTCTGCCAACAAACCTGCATGGTAAGAAGTGCCGCAGCCTACAATAATTATTCTGCGGGCATTCAATATCGTTTCTTCATATTCTACTATACCTCCCAATGAAACAACTTCTTTTTTAACATTCAAACGACCACGCATGCTATCGGCAATAGAGTTTGGTTGTTCGTAGATTTCTTTGAGCATATAATGTTCAAACCCATCCTTCTCTAATTGACTTAAACTTATTTCGAGCTCTTGCACATAAGGAGTTATTGCTTGATCTTGAATTGTTTTTAACGCCAACTCTTTCCCTTTGCGGAGGATGGCCATTTCACCGTCTTTCAGATACACTACTTTTTTAGTATATTCAACGATAGCAGCTCCATCGGAGGCAACAAAAAAATCATCTTCACCAATACCAACTATCAAAGGGCTTCCTTTTTTGGCAGCAATTAACGTTTCAGGATCATCAATAGAAATTACTGCAATTCCGTAAGTTCCTACTACTTGAGACAAAGTCAAACGTATGGCCTCTGACAGCTGCATCCCTTCATGTTTTTTCTTGATATCTTCAATCAAGTGTATCAGTACTTCTGTATCTGTATTACTTTCAAAAACATAACCTCTTCGCATCAACTCAGCTTTCAGCACCTGATAATTCTCAATAATGCCATTATGGATAAGAGCCATTTTTTTATCATTGGAAAGATGGGGATGTGCATTCTGGTCGTTAGGTTCTCCATGAGTTGCCCAACGTGTATGTGCAATACCTAATGTGCCTGAAACATTTTCTTTTTCACAAAAATCTTCCAATTGGGTTACTTTGCCTTTTGTTTTTAAGACATTAACATTGTCTTGTAAAAGAGCAATTCCTGCACTGTCGTATCCTCTGTATTCCAAACGATGCAATCCCTTAATCAGAATAGGATAAGCGTCTTTATTTCCGAGGTAAGCTACTATTCCACACATACATTTCTTATATTGATTGTTAATTTATTATTGAATACGTTATTTCTAAACGTAAACGACGTTCGTTATCATTCGTTGGATTGATTCCGTAAAACACCATTCTATTGGCTTTCGTTGCAGCTCCTTTTACGACCAGATGAAGTGGATAGTCTTCCGTATCGCCCATGATAAGATTTTGAACATATTGTGTAATACGAAATCTATATTCTTGTTTATTTGTATTATACGTACCCCCAAAATAATCACTTCCAATCAAAAAATCAGGTAAATAATATGAGGTAGAAGCCATAGAATCTTTTTTATAGTACATATCCAAAGCAGGAGGTTGAAAAAAGACCGAATAATCATCATCGGAACGAGTAATCACTAGTTCCGCTTTGTTAATAACAACTTTTTGATTTTCGAACATTGCTTTTAAATGTGGAAAACGAAGCAATGTCTTCACTCCTCCCGATGCTTGAACATAGAGTTTTTCTTCTACTTCAGTATAGTCTTTATCTAAAATTTGTTTTTTTAATGAAGTGTGAGCGTCTCCGTAATCGAAATGATTAATGGAAGTGAAACGTGCCGCTGCTTCTTTAATGATAAAGGAATGTTTTAATCCTTTTTTCTCTTTATTGTGATAGTATAATGTTAAACAAGACCATGCATCAAGCATATCCACATACACCATGGACCCATTATTTGATACACCCTCAGCAAGAACATACAAACCTTTGAAATAAGCAAGAAAATTATCGTTATTTTCCAATTCCGATGTGCCGGATTTGGCAATAAACTTTTCATTTCCATAAGTTTTACTCAAGGGAATACGAATAACAGGTTTTTTTTGTGTAGAATCTACCGGATTAACAGATTTTGGTTTGGGGTAAACATGAAAATTAGTTGTTTCCGTGAGATTAGTGGGGTTATAGCTCAAAGAAGAAGTATTATAATATGTTTTCTTTATATCGATACTTTCGTCCAACTCATATACTTTTACCATAAAAGGGTTGAGTGTATCGCCAAAAAAACCGTCGTAAGCCAGACTAAGCACAATAGAATCGAGGACAGCACTATCGCCAAAATCGAGGGCTGTAACTGCCAATCGAAATTGTGAATAAATACCGGCTTGTGTTTTCCCGAAAACAGGATCTGAAACAAAGCCCAAGACACTCAATGAAGTTTCGTCTGTCGGAATTGAATCTTCCATCAGAGAATAAGCATAAATACTTGTTGTATCATTGAAAAGCAATGAAAGTTTATCACTATCGGGTTGCACATCCAATCCTACAATATTATCTTCTTCTTTACATCCAAAAAAAACCAACATGGATAAACACACCAACACTAATTTTTTACTATTCATTTTAATGATTTTCAAATCAATGATTATTCCAAAACATTTTCATACAATGAAATATAATCGGGACCGAAATTATCTTGCGGATGTTGAAACGTAATTTTATCGCTTCCGAATATATAGGATTTTATTTCATCATTTACGTCCTCTTGACCTAAAACAACGGCATCTGAATATTCAATGGCCAATTTAGTAGTACTTTCAAACGTTGCTTGTTTATATTTAGCAGCATCTTTGGAAGGAACCGTTGTGGATTTTAATTTATTTACTAATCCGCGATTTAATTTACGTTGAAAAGCATCGTTATAAACAGAATAAATGATTTTTGCATTTGAAAACAAGGGATTATCCATATAAACTGTTTTCACATACAATGGAATTAGGCAAGAAATCCAACCATGACAATGAATAATATCCGGGCTCCAGCCTAAATTTTTAACGGTTTCCAATACGCCTTTAGCGAAAAAAATAGCTCTTTCATCATTATCAGAGAAAAAATTCTTGTTTTTATCTTGTAGAATAAACTTCCTTTGAAAGAAAAGTTCATTGTCGATAAAATACGTCTGCATCCTAACCGATTGAATGGATGCAACTTTAATTATCAAAGGATGATCTGTATCTTTAATGATAATATTCTGACCGGATAAACGAATAACCTCATGTAATTGATTCTTTCTTTCACTTACCAGTCCATATCGCGGCATAAAGGTTCGAATATCTATTCCTCTTTCTTGAATGGCTTGAGGTAAATATCTTCCTATTTTTGAAATACAGGTTTCTTCGACATAAGGGGTAATTTCCTGATTTACAAACAATATTTTGTGCGTTGGCATAAAATCCTCTTATTTATTTTTTATACTGCAAAAGTAATAAAAAAAATTTGAAATAAGCAACAAAAAAGCAGATTATTTAATTTTTATTTTCTAAATATTTGATTTTCCGCAACAAACAACCTTAGACTCTTGTTATACTTCGTTTTGTGCTTTCTACAATAAATAAAATACACTCGCAATGATTGTTTGGTTTTCAATTTTTTTTCACTACAAAATAATATTTCCTGTTTCAACATATTAATGTTTAAAATTATTCCATGCTTTTTGATAATCCATCTTGTTTTTTTTTATATTTTTGAAAAATAATATTTAAATTAAGACTTGCTCTATAAACAATTTATAAACAATAACATAAAAAATGAATAACTGGACTTTTTCTGATGAATTGGAAGTTGTGATTCGTTATAGTTCTACCGAAGCACAACAATTGGGAAATGAATTTATTGGCATAGAACATCTTTTCTTAAGCATGATTGACAATGACATTCCTGTGTTAAAACACATTTTTGCTGAATTTGAGGTAGATATAAACACTACAAAAGAACATTTAATACAAAAGATTACAAGTTTATATGATTCTAAACCCAATGTAAGTTCAAGTTCACTTCCATTATACAAACAAACGGAACGCATCATTGACTTAGCCGGATTATTTGCAAAGAAGTTTCACAGCAAAGAAATAGATGTTGAACATTTGATTCTTGCTATGCTTTGGAAAGATGACAATTACATAAAAAAACTTTTAGGAGATTACGGAATAACCTATAAAAAAGTGGAAAGCTTATTGATGTCGGGCAAAACATCTTCAACGGAAGAAAAAACATCGGCCATGGATGCTGACATGGATCCTGAAGACATGGATTATGAATCTAATTATGGCGAAGTTACGGGAAAGAAAAAACCTTCCGTTCCTAAAAAGAATAACACTCCTGTTTTAGATGCATTCGGGCGAGATTTAAACAAAGCTGCCGAGGAAGGTCGTTTGGATCCCATAGTAGGTCGGGAAAAAGAATTGGAACGCATCGCTCAGATTTTAAGTCGCCGCAAAAAAAACAACCCTATCCTCATCGGAGAGCCGGGTGTCGGCAAATCGGCCATAGCCGAAGGATTAGCCTTACGTATCAAGCAACGCAAAGTGCCCCGCATCTTATTTAACAAACGTATTGTTACATTAGATATCGGCTCCATGGTTGCAGGCACAAAATACAGAGGACAGTTTGAAGAAAGAATGAAAGCTGTTCTTGCCGAATTAGAAGCAAATCCTGATGTGATTTTGTTTATTGATGAATTACATACCATTGTTGGTGCAGGCAATGCTTCCGGTTCACTCGATGCTTCCAATATGTTTAAGCCTGCTTTGGCTCGGGGCGAATTACAATGCATAGGAGCAACTACTTTGGATGAATACCGTAAACATATTGAATCTGATGGCGCCTTAGAACGTCGATTTCAAAAAGTATTGATAGAACCCACTTCACCGGAAGAAACCATTGAAATTTTAAATAATATCAAAAGCAAATACGAAGATCATCATTTGGTTTTCTATACCGATGAAGCCATTAAAGCGTGTGTAACATTAACTCAACGCTATATTACCGACCGTTGTTTGCCTGATAAAGCCATTGATGCTCTAGATGAAGCAGGCGCGAGGGTTCATATTCATAATATTGATGTACCGGAAGAAATAATACAAATGGAAGCTCGCTTGGATGAACTTACCGAAGAAAAACGATTAGCCATTCAAAAACAATCTTACGAAGAAGCAGCTAAATTCAGAGACATATCCAAGAATCTGGAAGAAGAAATACGCATTGCGAAAAAACATTGGGAAGAGCAAATTCAGTTGAATCGAAAGGAAGTTACCGAAGAAACCGTCGCCGATGTAGTTGCCATGATAACAGGAGTACCTGCCAAGCGTATCGCGAAAGAAGACAATCATAAATTAGCATCTATGGAAGAAGACTTGAATAGTCAAGTAATTGGACAAAGTGAAGCAATTCATAAAATGTCAAAAGCTATCCGTAGAAACAAAGTCGGCTTAAAAGATCCAAATAAACCCATCGGGACATTTATCTTTTTAGGACCTACCGGTGTTGGAAAAACTTATTTAGCTAAAGTATTAGCTAAATATTTGTTCGACAGTTATGATGCAATGATACGCATCGACATGAGCGAATATATGGAAAAATTCAGCATTTCTCGCTTGGTAGGTGCCCCTCCGGGATATGTAGGATATGAAGAAGGCGGTCAATTGACTGAGAAGGTCAGAAGAAAGCCTTATTCCATCGTATTGCTTGACGAAATAGAAAAAGCACATCCTGACGTATATAATATATTATTACAAGTATTTGACGATGGACATTTAACTGATGGCTTAGGACGAAAAGTAGATTTTAAAAACACCATACTAATCATGACATCAAACGTTGGCAGTCGTCAATTAAAAGAATTTGGTACGGGAGTAGGCTTTTCGACCTCTTCACGCAAGGAAGCACAAGGTAAAAATGCTCAAAAAGTAATTGAAGATGCCGTAAACAAACAATTTGCTCCCGAATTTATCAATCGCATCGATGATATTATCATTTTTAATGCTTTGGAAAAAGAAGATATTCATAAGATCATTGAAATTGAATTACAATATGTCTATCAACGTTTAAAAGAATTAAACATCCAACTCACACTCTCACAAGCATCAAAAGATGCATTGACAGTAAAAGGTTGGAGTGCCCAATACGGAGCACGTCCTTTAAAACGCAGCATTCAAAAATATGTAGAAGATTTACTTTCTGAAGAAATCATAAATGAAACGCTAAAAGCAGGAGACATAATTACGCTGAATTATAATGACATAAAAGACATATTTTACATTACGAAAAATAAACCTAAATCAACTAAAAGAAAAAAATAAACTATGCGCATAGGTGTAAATACTCGATTATTTGTAAAAGGGAAAATGGACGGTATCGCCTGGTTTTCTTTTGAGGTATTAAAACGCATGGTAAAAACACACCCGGAACATGAATTTATTTTTTTCTTTGACAGAAAATACCTGAATGAGTTTTTGTTTGCTGACAATGTGAAACCCGTTATTGTATTTCCTCCGGCTAGACATCCCATATTATGGTATTTTTTCTTCGAATGGGGTATCAAACGCGCATTAAAAAAAGAAAAAATAGACCTTTTTCTTTCTCCTGACGGATGGATATGTTTAAACACCTCGGTAAAAACTATAAACATCATTCACGATTTAAATTTTGAGCATTATCCTGAATTTTTACCTCCCGTATCTCGTTGGTATTATCGTCATTTTTTCCCTCGTTTTGCACGCAATGCCAATGCATTGATTACTGTTTCAAATTTTTCGAAAAACGACATCATACACACTTACGGTATCTCGAAAAATAAAATTGAAGTTGTGTATAATGCTGCTGCTGAAGATTTTTTTGAAATTTCCGATAAAGAAAAAGAAATACTAAGAGAAGAATTAACCGACGGTATCCCCTATTTTGTTTTTGTCGGCAGTGGCAATCAACGAAAAAATATCACTAACCAATTACACGCTTTTGACTTGTTCCGAGATCAAGGTTTTCTTGCCAAATTAGTATTTGCCGGCACTCAAAAATATTGGACCAAACAAATGAAAATAGCCTATGCTTCCATGAAATACCATAAAGATGTTGTCTTTACAGGTTATATCCCAACCGAACGTTTGAACGAAATTATTTCATCATCTCATTGTTTATTGTATGCTTCTTATTTCGAGGGATTTGGAGTTCCAATTTTAGAAGCATTTTCATGTAATATTCCGGTTATTACTTCCAATATAACTGCTATGCCTGAAACGGCAGGTGATGCGGCTATTTTAGTAAACCCCTATAATGCGGAAGAAATCACCAATGCAATGGTAGAAATTTTCACCAATGAAAATTTACGTATCGAACTAATAAACAAAGGAAAATATCAACGCGAAAAATTTTCGTGGGATCATACTGCTTCACAAGTATGGCAAATTATTGAAAAAACATTCCCATTATAATGTTACAGAAAATTTAAGGTCTCCTCTTTGGTAATTTTCTGACAATAATGACATTGTAATTTTATTTGGTTTGCATCCAATACCGTGAATTTTTGCATTACCTGTTCGTGATTCGTAATACATTTGGGATTAAAACACTTCACAATACCTTCAATCTCATGCGGTAAATTTAAATTAAATTTTTCAATGACTTCATAACTAGCTATCTTAATTAAAGTCGCTGTAGGAGCTACAATGGCAATTTTGTTTATTTCATATCTTTCAAAATATTTATTTTGAATTTTAATAATTGCTTTTGTTCCTAACTTACTGCTATTTAAATTAGTGCCAAATAAAATCTGATTGGTGCAGTTTTCAAGATTTAAAATTTTAATTACTTGAAATAATTTATCGGATGTTATATGATCGATAACAGTTCCGTTTTCTATTGCTGAAACAATTAATTCTTTTTTGCTCATTGTATTTCTTATTTTAAACCTAAAATTAAACTTATAAGTGACTGACGTACATAAACTCCATTTTGAGCTTGTTGAAAATAATAAGCTTGAGGCGTACTATCTACATTAGAGTGAATTTCATTCACTCGCGGGAGTGGATGAAGTATTTTCATACTTTTCTTTACATTGTTCATAAGGGATTTATCAAGTATGCATGAGTTTTTAACTCTTTCATAATCTTGGATATCTAAAAAACGCTCGCGTTGTACCCTTGTTATATACAGAATATCCACTTTATCGATAGCATCCTGAATTTCGGTATACTGATAATAGGTAAGATTTTTTTCTTTGATATGCATTTTAACAGAACTTGGTAATTTCAAACTTACGGGTGAAACTAAATGAAAAGTAGTATTGAAATTACACATTGCTTCTACCAAGGAATGAACGGTTCGTCCATATTTCAAGTCTCCCACCAATGCGATATGTATATTATCAAGTGTTCCTTGCGTTTTCTTAATAGAATAAAGGTCTAGCATGCATTGGGTTGGATGTTGATTGGCACCATCACCCGCATTGATAACAGGGACTGTTGCCACTTCACTTGCCAAGCGAGCAGAGCCTTCCAAAGGATGACGCATAACTATTATATCAGAATAACAGCAAACGGTTTTTATGGTATCCACAAGACTTTCGCCTTTAGATGTACTTGAACTGGCAGAATCGGCAAAGCCAACTATTTTTGCACCCAAGCGATTAGCAGCACTTTCAAAACTCAAACGTGTGCGTGTAGAGGGTTCAAAAAACAAACTGGCAACGACTTTGCCTTCCGCTATTTTCTGTACAGGATTTTTTTCAAATTCTTCGGCTAAGGAAAGCACTTTTAAATACTCTTCCTTATTAAAATCGGCAATTGAGATTAGATTTCTATTTTTCATATATAATATTTTTACAAATTTTCAGCCTAACTTACTAATTTCTTTTTTTTTCTTTATATAACTTTCGGAATAAGTAAAAAAAAAGCGACTTTTCGAAAAAAGTCGCTTTCTCAATGAATTATTTTTTTGAAATTTTCTTGTTGTTCCCGAGTTTGTGTTTTTTGGCAAAATCGGCAATGATGTCTTTAAAAGTAGGACTGCCA
>JAQVNO010000081.1 GCA_028703095.1 Bacteroidales bacterium | reverse complement strand
AACCTGTTTGAGGCTTATACATGGGAAAAGGATAAAATTTAATTAAGTGTATGATTTTTGGTTGTATAATTTGGTCTCTGCCAAGCGGCAAAAACAGAATAAACATAATTGGTGAAATAAAAAACAGAAAACACCAAAACCTTTGTTGGTAAAATGTAAAACGATATAATGTAATTTTTAGGTTTGACATTATTTATTTGTTTTTTAACAATGCAAAAATATCTTTTTTTTATACAAAAACTGATTTTTTTTTAACTATTTTTTATTTGATTGATTTTCAATTGGAATAATTTTATTTTTTTTTACTCATTCATGCTTTATCCTACATTTACCTCTTAAAAGCCGAAAAAAAAGAATTTATTTTTTTGGGGAAATCCGGTATTTTTGGAAGGATTTTGCCCTAGGAAAGAAAAAAATGAAAAAAAAGTTTTTTTCTTGTTTCATTCAAAAAAAGACTATTGTTTGCAAAACAAAAAGAACCTTCTTTAATGTAAGAAAACGCCTACAAAATATTCTTTTATGCGAGATATTGTACACCTTATAAGAGTTGAGGGTGCACATATAAACCGGGTAGCCACACCAAAACATAAAAATTATGAAAATAGCAATGGTAATCAATGGAACACGTGGAGATGTTCAACCAATGATAGCATTAGCAAAAGCTTATCAAAAAAAGGGACACGACATTATTATGTGTGCCCCACCGGAAAATGAAGAACTTACAAAACGTTATGATTGTCCTTATGTGCCTTTTGGACCTAATTACAAGGAAATTTTCAAAAAAAATGCAGGTATGAAAGGGGGAGCGTCCGTATCACCATCACCCAAAAAGATGAAAGAAGAAACGGACTAAAAACCGCTTCCTAAAACATAATTCTTAATTCTTAATTTTTAATTTTTAATTAACATAGGACTCTCAACTTTCTCCCCTTCTTATTTTCCAAGTAGTCCTCCTTTTTGGTAGATTTCGTTTTGCACGTCAAAGAAAGGCAGGACGAAGGAGGTGGTATTATTGGAGAGGTTGCAGATACGACCGCTGATAAAATCGACTTCGATTACATCCCATTGTTTCAATTGGAGGGCTTCGAGTTGTCGGGGTGTATAAGTAAGGATAGGCAGGGCGGCATTGATGGCATTGCGTTCGTAGATAGCGCCGTAAGATTCTGCTAAGAGGCAGGAGATGCCGAGGGCGATAAAGCAGTCGACAGCCTGTTGACGGGAGCTGCCGGCACCGAAGTTTTTACCGGTAAGGATAATATCGCCGGCTTGTGCTTCTTTGGCAAAATGCTCATAGCCTTTGAGGTTATCGAGGGCAAAGGGTCCCATTTCTTCGCGTTTGGTAATGGTGAGGTAGCGGTTATGAAAAATCATATCGGTATCGATGTCGTCTTGGGGTATCAGCCACAGCCTACCGCGGACGCAAGTAGGTTTAGCGGCAGCCTTGCTTGTTTCGGCAGCCTTCGCTTGAAAGGAAGGGGCGTTGGGAGTTTGCTTCGTAACAGGAGACTGAGCAATAGCGGGATGGGTGATATAGCCTACCACTGCGGAGGCGGCAACGCTGGCGGGCGAAGCGAGGAAGACTTCCCCTTTGCCCTGCTTGCCGGCAAAATTGCGGTTACCGGTAGAGATAGTCACTTCTTCGGGACCGTTTTGTCCAATCTGTCCAGCGGCACAGCCGGCACAACCGGCATTCGACACCAGGGCGCCGGCCTCTTTAAAGATTTGGATAAGTCCTTCGTTTAAGGCTTGTTTCCAGATGGTATCGGTAGCGGGGACAATTTTAAGCACTACCCCCTCGGCTACTTTCTTGCCGTTAAGCAGCGCGGCGGCAAGGCGGAGGTCGGAGATACGACCGTTGGTACAACTGCCGATAAAAGCGGAATCTATTTTCGTACCGTGGTACGCATACACAGGAGCCGTATGGTGGGGATGCCCCGGTAAGGAAAGCAAAGGTTCAAAATCGCTTACATCTATTTCTTGGGTATAGGCATAAGCAGCCTCTTTGTCGGCATAGACCGGTACGAAGCTTTTGCCTGTTTTCTGTTGCAGTTCGTGCAATACACCCTCATTGGGAGGGAATAGCAGGATAATGGCTCCCATTTCGGTAGCCATGGAGGCAATGGTGATGCGTTGGTCGAGGCTAAAGGCATCGATGCAATCGCCGTATAATTCGACAGCTTTGGCAAGCAAGGTATTGGCACCGAATATACGCAGGAGGTTGAGTACAAAATCTTTTGCCGACACCTCGGCCGGGAGTTTGCCGGTAAACCGGAGGCGAACACTCTCGGGGACTTTAAACCACACTTTACCGTTTGCCCAGGCGGCAGCAATGTCTTGGTCGCCCATCCCCTGCCCGAATGCACCGATGGCACCCATGATATTGGCATGGGAGTCGGTAGAGAGGAAGGTGCTGCCCGGATAAGCGAGCCCCAGGTCGATGGCATTATGGGTGCCTATACCGGTAGGAACATCGTAAACTTTAATTCCTTTTTCGCGGGCAAAACGTCGGCAGTAATGCTGGTTGGCAGCATATTTCTGGTCGGAACCGCCGGGATTGCAATCGAAAGTGAAGAAGGTGCGTTCCGGTGTATCGATGGGTAAGTTGTTATTGACAAGATGTTCCACTACATTGGCACCGCCAAAATCGCGGGCAACCCTGCAATCAATGCCTACATTGACAATATCGCCGGGTTTAATACTTTCTTTACCGGCATGCATCGCCAGTATTTTTTCTACTATAGTCATGCTTATTCTTTATTTTTAGTGTCGATGATAAGGGTAACGGGTCCGTCGTTGATGAGTGCTACTTGCATATCGGCACCGAAGACACCACTTTGAATGGTAAGTGTTGATATTTCTTTCAATGTTTGAATAAAAGCATCGTACAAAGGGATGGCAATTTCGGGGGGAGCGGCTTTGACATAGGAAGGACGCTTTCCTTTTTTGGTAGAGGCATGGAGGGTAAACTGGCTTACCACGAGACATTGACCATTTATTTCTTCTGCAGAGAGGTTCATCACCCCTTGAGCATCGTTGAAAATACGTAAATGGATAATTTTGGCTGCCAGCCATTGTACATCCTCGAGGCTATCCTTGCTTTCTATGCCCAACAATATCAGTAATCCCTGCCGGATTTCGGCATGGGTTTGATGATTGATACGTACGCTTGCCTGTTTAACACGTTGGACGACTGCTCTCATTGTATATGTTATATAATATGCAAAGGTAATATATTTCCTTGAAACCGACACCGGAAAGCACAAAAAAAAACGAAGTTACCTAAGCAACTTCGTTTTAAATTTCTAAGGTTAATCTTAGTTAGTTTTAGTAGCTCCTTTAATGCGTGAAGATTTTTGTTCTACTGTAGTAGGTTTAGGTTCTTCTTTTACAGCTTTTTTAACGGTTGTTTTTGTTGTTGTTGTTGCTGCTGCTGCTAATGCTGCTGCTTCTGCTTGAGCGATAGAATCTTGAATTCTCAAAGCTTCTGCTTCAGCTGCTGCTTCTACTGCTGCTATTGAGTCAGCTTGAACTTGAGCGATAGAGTCAGCGATTCTTTGTTCTTCTGCTGCTTTTTCTTCTGCACTTGGGCCACATGACAGGAATACCATACCTGCGATTGCTAATAATCCGATTAATTTTCTCATTTTTATTACTGTTAAATTTTTTAAAAAATTGTTAATTGATTTCTCGTGCAAAAGTATATTTTTTGTTAATAGGAAACAATAAAAAAAAAGGATTTTTTTTAAATTTATAATCAACCACTTATATACAAACCTCTATAACAAGGGTAAAAACGCCTTATTTATTTCGCATATTTTTTACTAAAATTTCACCAAATTTGCGTCTTCTGAGGGGGATTACTTAGTTGTCAGTGATTTTGCGTGCCGAAAAAAGTCTAAAGTCAAAAAATTAAAGTCTACAGACGGGCTTTTCGTCATTCGGAATAAAAAAAGTAACAAAGTAAGGAAATAGTACCCAATTCTTTTTTACATTCCTAAAATTTAGTACTTTTGCAACAGACTCACATCCTTCTCATTATTTGATATAAATGCAAGAATTTAAGAAAGTTAAATTGATCCTTGAAAACGGAATTATGTTTCAAGGCATGTCCTTTGGATACGAAAAATCCACTTCCGGTGAAATAGTTTTTAATACGGCAATGGTAGGTTATCCCGAAAGTTTGACCGATCCGTCCTATGCCGGTCAAATACTAACGGCAACCTTCCCCTTGGTAGGAAATTACGGCGTTCCTCCTGAAGATACACCGGAGCATCTTTTATCTACATTTTATGAATCGGAAAAAATTCATGTCAAAGGTTTGATTATTTCCGACTACTCGTTTGAATACAGTCATTGGAATGCACGTAAGAGTTTATCCGATTGGCTGAAAGAGCAAGAAATACCTGCTATCTTCGGTATCGACACACGGGAATTGACCAAGATTATCCGTGAATCGGGAGCCATGAAAGCAAAGATAGAATTTCCGGAGGATAGTATTGATTTTTTGGATGTCGATGCCATCAATTGGGTTGCCGAAGTAAGCTGTAAAGAAATTAAAACTTACGGGAATGGTAACTATAAGATTGTATTGGTTGATTGTGGTACCAAGAACAACATTATCCGTTGTTTCCTCAAACACGATGTAACACTTATTCGTGTTCCTTGGGATTATGATTTTAATCAAATGGAATATGATGGTTTATTTATTTCCAACGGACCCGGTAATCCGGCACATTGTCAAATTACTGTCGAGCATATCCGTCAAGCCATGCAAACGGGAAAACCTATTTTCGGAATTTGTATGGGAAATCAATTACTTGCCATTGCCGGAGGATCTTCGACCTATAAATTGAAATACGGGCACCGCAGTCACAATCAACCGGTGATACTTGAAGGGACAAAGCGTTGTTTTATAACTTCTCAGAACCATGGATATGCTGTAAACGCAAATACCCTCGGCAATGAATGGGAAGTTTTGTTCTCCAATTTGAATGATCAAACCAACGAAGGGATCCGTCATAAAACGAAACCTTTTTTTTCGGCACAATTTCATCCTGAAGCTTCATCGGGTCCCACCGATACCGATTTTCTGTTCGATATTTTTATCGAAGCTATCCGGACAAGCACGTTCAATCCTCCTATACATGAAGAGGTCAAGCCTATTGAGGAAATTCGAAAAGTTCTTGTTCTCGGTTCCGGTGCTTTAAAAATTGGGGAAGCGGGTGAATTCGATTATTCAGGTTCACAGGCCTTGAAAGCTTTACGTGAAGAAGGCATCGAAACCGTATTAATAAATCCAAACATTGCCACGGTGCAAACTTCGGAAGGCATTGCCGATAAAATTTATTTTTTACCGCTTACTCCTACTTTTGTTGAAAAAGTCATTCAAAAGGAAAAACCCGACGGTTTGTTTTTATCCTTTGGCGGACAAACCGCATTGAATTGCGGTATTGCATTGTATGAATCGGGGATTCTGGAAAAGTACAATGTCAACGTACTGGGCACACCGGTACAAACCATTATTCATACGGAAGACCGTGATTTGTTTGTCAAAAAATTGGACGAAATAAAAGTGAAAACCATTCAAAGTATTGCCGTTCAAAACATAAAGGATGCTCACGAAGCGGCAGAACAATTGGGTTTTCCCATTATTGTGCGGGCAGCATATGCCCTTGGTGGATTGGGAAGTGGTTTTTGCAACGATGCAAAGGAATTGCAAACATTGGCGGAAAAAGCTTTTAATTATTCTTCTCAACTATTGATAGAAAAATCCTTGAAAGGATGGAAAGAAATAGAATATGAAGTAGTTCGCGACCGCTACAACAATTGTATTACCGTTTGCAATATGGAGAACTTCGATCCACTTGGCATTCATACGGGCGAAAGCATTGTCGTTGCCCCTTCACAGACCTTAACGAACACCGAATATCATAAGCTTCGCGAGATTGCCATTGGCATTGTGCGGCATCTCGGTATTGTAGGGGAATGTAACGTACAATATGCCTTGGATCCCGATTCGGAAGATTACCGTGTTATCGAAGTCAATGCGCGACTCAGCCGTTCCTCAGCCTTGGCTTCCAAGGCGACAGGGTATCCATTGGCATTTGTAGCAGCAAAATTAGGATTGGGTTACGGTTTGTTTGAATTGAAAAATTCCGTTACTAAAGTAACTTCTGCTTTCTTTGAACCGGCATTGGATTACATTGTAGTGAAAATACCACGTTGGGATTTGGCGAAATTCCACGGCGTAAGCTGTGAAATAGGCTCTTCCATGAAATCGGTTGGAGAAATCATGTCCATCGGACGTTCCTTTGAAGAAGCCTTGCAAAAAGGCTTGCGTATGATTCAACAAGGTATGCACGGTTTTGTTGCCAACAAAGAACTGTATACCGAAGAGTTGGATAATGACCTTGCTGTCCCGACTGATAAACGTATCTTTTACCTTTCTCAGGCTTTTGAGCAAGGGTATACGGTAGATAAAATTTACAACTTAACGAAGATAGACAAATGGTTTTTGTATAAATTGCAGAATATCATTGCCACTTCTCATGAAATAGAATCTTATCAAACCAAAGAGGAGCTTCCCGATGCCTTGCTGTTGAAAGCAAAGCAAATCGGTTTTTCCGATTACCAACTTACCAAATTGATATATAAACAAAAAATGCCGAGAGATGTGATGCGTGAAGAGCGTATTCGTCGCGGCATTGTACCTGTGGTGAAACAAATCGATACCTTGGCAGCGGAATATCCCGCTAAAACCAATTACCTGTATATAACCTATAACGGAACTGCCAACGATCTGCATTATCAAGGTGATAGTCGCTCCGTTATCGTATTAGGTTCCGGCGCTTACCGTATCGGTTCATCGGTAGAATTCGACTGGTGTTCGGTCAATGCCTTACATACCATACGCAAAGAGGGATTCCGTTCAGTGATGATCAATTACAATCCCGAAACGGTATCTACCGATTACGATATGTGCGACCGTCTGTATTTCGATGAATTGACCTACGAACGTACACTCGATATCATTCATTTAGAAAATCCTTACGGGGTGATTGTTTCTACCGGAGGACAGATACCTAATAATTTAGCATTATTATTAGACAAAGCGGGCGTTCCGATTTTGGGTACGCAGGCAAAAGATATTGACAATGCCGAAGACCGCCATAAATTCTCTTCCATGCTTGACCGTGTAAAAGTAGACCAACCGCGATGGAAAGAGTTGTCGAATATAGAAGACATTCATCGCTTTGTCGAACAAGTTGGTTTTCCTGTGCTTGTACGTCCGTCCTATGTCTTGTCCGGAGCTGCCATGAATGTGTGTTCGAATACTGAAGAACTTATCAAATTCCTTACAATGGCAGCCAACGTATCGCAGGAACATCCTGTGGTGGTATCGGAATTTATTGAAAATGCCAAGGAAATAGAATTTGATGCCGTGGCACAACAGGGTAACATTATACTCTATGCTATTTCGGAACACGTAGAATTTGCCGGTGTGCATTCCGGTGATGCAACCATTCAATTCCCACCGCAAAAGATTTATGTGGAAACAGTAAGACGCATCAAACACATTGCACGAGAAATTGCTAAGGAATTACATATTTCCGGTCCTTTTAATATTCAATTCTTAGCAAAAGATAATGCCATCAAAGTCATCGAGTGTAATTTACGTGCTTCTCGATCGTTCCCTTTCGTGTCAAAGATATTAAAGATTAATTTTATTGACCTTGCCACTCGAGTTATGTTATTTCCTACCAAAACTATAGAAAAACCCAATAAATCGGAATTTGAATTAGACTACGTGGGGATAAAAGCCTCGCAATTTTCGTTTACCCGTTTGCAAAAAGCTGATCCCGTGCTGGGAGTGGACATGGTTTCCACAGGCGAAGTGGGTTGTATCGGCGATAATTTCGACGATACCTTACTTACCGCCATGCTTTCGGTAGGCTATACCATTCCAAAGAAAAACATAATGATTTCTTCGGGTGAAATGAAATCGAAAGTAGAATTATTAGATGCTTGTACTTTGTTATATAATAAAGGATTTACCCTTTTTGCTACGGGAGGCACCCACTATTTCTTAAAGCAAAACAAGATTGAAAGTATATTGGTAGGTTGGCCCGATGAACCAAATGCTCCCTTGAATGTAATGGACATGATTGCACAAAAGCGTTTCGATTTGGTAATTAATATTCCCAAAGACCTTAGTGAACGCGAATTATCGAACGGTTATCAAATACGCCGAGCCTCCATTGACTATGCCATTCCGCTTATTACCAACGCTCGCCTCGCCCGTGCTTTTATCAAAGCCTTCTACAAGATGAATGAAGACCACATACAGATTAAGCATTGGGATGAATATAAATAACAAAGGACATTATTAATCATTATTGCCCGATAACTCCAGCAGATTCTTCGCTTCACTGAGAATCCTATGCTTTCTCAATAAAAAAAGCTGTCCGAAAACAGCCTTTACAAAATCATTTATCTTATTATCTGCACTTTCCGAGTGAGTACCCCCTGCTCGGTTTGGATTTTTACAATATACATCCCCGGTTTCAAATTTTGAGTATTAATGATTGCCTTGGAAGAATTAATGGGAATCTGTTTTACTTTTTGCCCCATTAAATTATAAAAACAAGCTTCTTCTATAGGGATATTTTCATTCTCAATGGTTAAGTATTCATTTGCCGGATTTGGATACAGAACAAATTCGTCTAAATGATTATATTGAAGAATCCTATTCCCTTCCGTAAATTTAAAAGCAACCTCCATTTTTGCTAAATTGATAATGGAATCACTATAATACTCATCCGTACTGGACCAATAAACATATGACTTAAATGTCCAATGATCAATCTTATCCGGATTTATGCCTGTTTTATTCTCAAGAATATCATAAAAATCTGCTTTTACATTAATTGGTGGATATAAAATAAATCCAATTGAATCATTTGGATTAAATTCCTCAGATAATTCATCCCAATTCTGTATATAAAATCCATAGATATAACCTGTGTCGGTGTATGCACTCCACTTAGAAAAAAAGTACAACCTTTCTTGTGCATAGAATGTATCATTACTTACATTTTTAATGTAAACCCCAAAATAGCAAGGATTATATTCATTGATATTTATTTCTTTATTTTCTACAGTATCTTTATAAGGTGTTTCATCAATGTAATAAATGTGATAAAGCATGATTGTTTTCCATTTTAATGTATTACAATAATTGACACTGTCTTCTTGAGCATAACTGTATAAAACAGAAATTAAGAATAATAAGATTAATGATTTTGATTTCATAATAATTAATTTTTAACGAATTTTTCCCACCATCATATAATCCGATGATTCTGTCCCATGTTGATAGCTTGCTTCACTTGAATACCCCGCTTCCATGGCATTAGTAGTAGCTGCCCAATCTACACATTGAGATTCAAATAATTCTTCAAAGGGTAAATTTGGTTTAATATTAGTTAGATAATAAAAATTTGTATACCACCAAAGAGCAGAATATTTACATACAGACATACACATCAAAGTTGTTTTATATTCTGAGTACAGAGCTTGTGTTTCAGATACTATTATCCCATTGTCTATTAATGAATAATAGTTTGATAATATTTCTTGCTCATAATCAACAGCTAAATTATAAATCGCCAATAAATCATTTTCAGAATTACAGGTATAGTTATCTATACATGAAAATAACTCGTGTAGAATAGTATAGTTGTTACGAGTAATATATTGCGATGAAAAAGCTGTATCTAATTTACCGCTTTCTCCTAGTGCAATAATTGTTTGAACAGTATTATTGTTATCTACATA
>JAQVNO010000006.1:30202-37477 GCA_028703095.1 Bacteroidales bacterium | reverse complement strand
TGACGTAATTGAAAAAGCAATTAATCCTGCTAAACAAACAGCTAAAATGATTATTGCATCTGCTGTTGCTTGGGAACAATTTAAAAATATATGCAATTTACAATATCTATATTAGAACATAGCCATTCAAAAATCTAACAGAAAAGAAAATTAATTTAATTAATAAACCATAAAATAGTATGCATCCATATTTAGATGCTAAAAAACAAAATTATTTTAAGTTTGATATTAACTAGAACTTTCTTGTTCTTTTCCTGACTCTTGTTTTTTTGAAGTTGCTTCAGTTACGACAAGGATTTTTCCATTAAAATCAAAGCCGTTTAATAATTCCATAGCCTTTTTTGCCTCATCATTGTTTGGCATAACTACAAAACCATATCCTTTACTTCTACGACTAGCTTTATCATAAATAATATAAGCTTTTTCAACGGTTCCGTATTCACTGAATAAGTTTTCAAACTCTTTCTGGCGAGTTTTGAAAGGGATGTTTGCTACAAAAATAATCATATCTATAAGGTTTTAAATGTTATTCACCGCCTGCAACTATACCTAATTTCGATAATATTTCATCGTTAATATCAAATTTAGCATCTGCATAAACAATAGTCATATCTCCCGCTTTATCGAAAATAAAGGCATATTGTTTTTCGCGTGCATATTCTTCTATTGCAGTAAAAACTCTATCTTGTATAGGTTTAACTAGCTCTTCTCTTTTCTTAAATAAATCGCCATCCGTACCAAATCTTTTCTTTTGAAGATCTTTAGCTTCTTTTTCTGCATCAATAATTTCCTGTTGTTTTTTTTGTTTTGCATCTTCCGGCAAAACCACAGCATCTTGTTGATATTTTCTATACATCTCATCAATTTTTTTGAACTTAGCTTCAATTTCTTTTTGCCATTCAATTGACAATTTATCTAATTCAGTTTGAGCTTCAACATAACTGGGTATTTTATTCAATAAATATTCCGAATCAATATAGGCATATTTTTGAGCATAAGACCCTACAAAACATAAGCAAATAATAGCTGCTGTAAACAATAATTTTTTCATATGTATTTTATTTTAAAGTTTATATTTTATGATTTTAAAAAATTAATCGATAGATTGGTTAATTGAAAAATGAAATTGACTTCCACCGGAGGTCTTACTTCCGTCCACATCATCAAAACCGTATCCCCAATCCAAGCCTAACATGCCAAACATAGGCAAATGTACTCGTATTCCTACACCAGCAGAACGATATAAATCAAATGGTCGGTATGTTTCGGCATTCAACCAACAATTTCCGGCTTCAAGAAATGTCAACAAATAAATGGTTGCAGAAGGATTTAAGGATATAGGATACCGCAATTCAAATGTAAATTTTTGATAAATAGTACCCCCGATGGCTACGCCATTATTAGTTGGAGTTAACGATTCATCCACATATCCTCTCATACCAATAATTTCTCTTCCATCAGAAATATAAGTCGAGGATAAACCGCTACCACCTAAATAAAAACGTTCAAAAGGAGTATCGCCTAAATCCGAATTATAATGTCCTAAGAATCCAAATTTACCTCTCACACTTAAGACTAAATTATCCACAATATTCAAATAATAAGAGACATTAAATTTCCATTTATGATATTCAAGCCACTTATATTTATCTTTCGGTTCCATGGAAGCATAATTTTTGTTTTGTGAAAACAAAGAATAAGGTGGCGTTAACTGCACAGAGAATAACAATTCTGAACCATTTCTTGGATATATAATAGCATCTAAAGAATTCCGATTCAAAGAAAAATTATAGCTTAAGCCATGAGAATATCCATTTGTAATAATAAAATACGGATAGTTTTTAACATCATAATATTGATATGCAATAAAATTCGACATCATAAAATAATCATCCGGTATTTTTAAACGATTGGATAAACCCATGGATAAATTTGTAATTCGTATTCTTTGATAATTTTCACTGCTTTCAGCCTGACCATTAGAATAATTAGTATGTGAAAAAGAAAAAGTAAAAGCATTGGGTTTTTTTCCACCTAACCAAGGTTCTGTAAATGAAAAGCCATACTGTCTATAATAGGTGTTTGCATAAATTCTAAACGATAATTTTTGTCCATCGCCACCGGGAATAGGTGCCCAAGCCTCTTTATCAAATATTTTACGGAAAGAAAAATTATTAAAAGAAACTCCTACACTGGCTATAAATTGATTGCTCCCCCATCCTATCGACAACTCCAATTGATCCGATGAGGCCTCTTCAACAATATATTCTAAATCAACAGTACCTTCCATTTCGTTGGCTTTGGGGATCACATTCATTTTTTCTTGATTAAAATAACCCAATTGCAACAATTGACGCTGAGAACGTATTACATCCGAACGACTAAATTTTTGTCCCGGAAAAGTACTTAATCCTCTCAAAATAACATCATCACTGGTTCGTGTATTTCCTGATACGGTAATTCTGTTAATGGTAGCTTGATTGCGTTCTACTATTCTAATTTCAATATCAATCGAATCTCCTTCTATTAACTTTTCAATGGGAATGGCATTAAAAAACAAATATCCATCATCTAAATATAAAGTACTTACATCCAAACCTTCAGGGTTCATGCTTAAATTTCTTTCCAAGAGAACGGTATTATACACGTCTCCTTTATTAATATTTAGAACTCTATCCAATACTTCTGAAGTAAATTTAGTATTTCCGACCCAGAAAATATTTCTAAAATAATATTTTTCCCCTTCTTCTAAAAATATATCTACATTTAATTCTTTTTTACTATTAAGATAAACGGTATCTTTAACTATATAAGCATCTCTGAATCCCAATTCATTATATTTGGAAATGATTGCTTGTTTATCTGTTTCTAAATCCTCTTCTTTAAACTTAGATGCTTTAAATCTTATACGTACCCTGTCCTGATAATAATCTAAAAGTAACTCAGCAAGGTCTTTATTCTTATATTTTTCATGATTTTTAAAAAAATCAACGATAGCGGTATCAATTTCACTAAATGGTTGGAAGATAAATTTAGCTTTCACATTTTTCATGGAAGCTTTCAATTTAGACGTTTCTACTTTATCTGCACCATAAAACGTTATGGAATTAATACGTGTTTTTTTACCTCTGTTCACATCTATAGTCAACGTAACCAAATTAGCATTTAAACTATCTCTTTCTTCGCTTATATCAACTTCTGCAAAATAAAAACCTTTATCTATATAATAGTTACGAATAATATTCTTTACTACTGATTTAAGGTTTTCGTTCACCACCTTTCCTTGTGATAAATTGATTTTATCATCAAATTCATCGATATCTGATTTGCGAACCCCCTTATAAACAAAACCTATTAAACGAGGCACTTCTTCTAAATATACATCTAAGAATATAACCTTTCCTTCTATTTTGGTTGCAGTAATACGTATATTATCTTCATACAATCCCATTTTTGAGAGACGTTCAATAGTTTTTGTAATTTTTTCACCGGGTATTTTAATTTTATCTCCGACGGCAAAGTTTAAACTTCTAGGGTCACAGATACCATTGCCGCTAAAGGTAATACCTCCTATTTCGTATTCAACGGGATTAAGATAATTCAATGAAATGCCGGATTGATTTTGTAAATTTACTTGGGATTGTACATTTACACTAAAAAAGAGACATAAAAAAATGGGAAAAAGTAGCTTTGCTATACGCATAAAATATTTATCTCTATCAATGTGTTAAAAAATTAATATAATTTATAAAACGTATCACTTGAAGTTTTATTTTAATTCGTTTTTAATTTGTTCGGTAGTCTTTCCAAACCGTCTTGTACGACGTTGAAAATCATTAATAGCTTTGAATAATTCTTCCCGTGTAAAATCGGGCCATAACACATTGGTGAAATATAATTCCGCATAGGCTAATTGCCATAACAGAAAATTACTGAGTCTGTATTCCTCACTCGTACGTATCAACAAATCAGGATTAGGAATATCATATTGATTAGTTTGCAAATAATTATCAAACAAATTTTCATCAATTTCATCAATAGAAATTCGATTTTGAAGTATTTGTTCAGCTATTAATTTTGCTGCACGTGCAATTTCCCATCGAGATCCGTAACTAATAGCTATCACAAAAGTAAGAGCTGTATTATTTTTTGTTTTATCTATTAATCTTTGCAACTCTGTTGTGCATTCACGGCTTAACATTGAAAAATCCCCAATAGCTTTTACTTGTACGTTGTTTTTATGAAGATTATCGATTTCGGCATTGCATGCATTTACAAAAAGTGACATCAAAGCATTTACTTCCTCCGGTTCGCGTTTCCAATTTTCTGTCGAAAAGGCATACACTGTCAAATATCTGACTCCTATTTCAACACAAGTTTCAATTGTTTTACGAACGGTCTCTACACCTTGTTGATGACCAAAAATACGATCTTTCCCTTTTTGTTGTGCCCAACGACCATTTCCATCCATTATCACAGCTATATGATTAGGAATGCTACGTTGTTTTATATCGTTTAGGGAAGCCATAATGTTAATAAGGAGTAAAAAAAATTATCTTCTTCTCGAACTCATACGAGAAGCTTTGGTTCCCATTGCGGAACATCCTTTTTTATAATTCAATTTAAAAGTAAAGGAAAGGACAGCATAAGAATACCAATCTTTTGTTTGAGAATTACCTCTGGCAGTTCCCGGGTCGTGTTTGCTATGTGCGTCTACCGGATCTGCCAATTCAGCAACTATAGGATGGCGATATATCGTTAAGATACTATCAGCCACATAAGTCGTACTTACATCATCCAGATAATCCGTAAACGTCATACGCATACCCCATTCAAAACCTATGGAATAATACTTAAGAAAATTATAGCGCATGCCTAAGCCAAAAGGAATACTTAAACCAACCAAAGGATATCTTTGTTTATCATAGCCTTCTTGATTTAAATCTTGTCCTTCGGTTCCAAGCATTTGCAAATCATACCATCTGCCAACGGAAGCCTTAGCTTGAGGATTAAATGAAAATATACCGACACCGGCAAAGAGATAAGGAGCAAATGCATTTTTACCCGCTTCATTATATAATCGCATAAAATTCAATTCCAGTTGACCGGAAATTTCATTAATAGGAGAAACAAAACTTAAATTACGTGCTTTTGCATCATCTGTTTTTCCAAATTCCGCATCACTGGCTCCAATACTGCCAAATAAAACGGTAGATTTAAAAGCTAAAAGTGGATTGATATTGTATCGATAAATAATTCCTCCGGCAGGTTTCGAACCTTTAAAGACTCCTGAAGGATTTAAGTCTCCCATATAAAAAGAAACACCTCCACACAATCCTATTTCTGAAACCTGTGCATAAGAAAACCCGAAAAATAAAACAAAGAAAAATGTAAATAGATATCGCCGTTTCATTACAAACAATTTTTTTGCAAAGATACTGTTTTTTTTTTTATTAATATCACTGTTAATATAAAAAACAAAATTCAAAATTAACATATTGTTTTTAAACACGTAACATTATAAATTAAGCTTTATTTTCAAAAAAAACAAAGCTTAATTTACTTTATCCAAAATATAAAAAAAAATGTTTTGGAATGAAAAATATTGATAGGACTAGTAATTGTCTATCTGAGCTCTTTGCAATTTATCGGAATAATCGAAATACACTGTTTTCCATTCTGTAAATATATCAAAAGCTGTCCAGCCACCTTCACGATGACCATTACCGGTACCTTTTACACCTCCGAATGGCATGTGTGCTTCTGCACCAATGGTGGGAGCATTGATATAACAAATGCCGGTTTGGATTTCACGAGCTGCTACCCAAGCACGATTAACATCTTTCGTATAAATAGAGCCTGACAATCCATATTCGCAATGGTTTTGTAGAAATAATGCATGTTCAAACGAATCTGCTTTAGATACACACAATATAGGGCCAAAAACTTCCTCATTGAAAATTGTATGTTTTTCATCTACATCGGCTATGATGGTAGGTTCAAAGAAACAACCTTTTGACAATACAGGTTGATTGCATTTTTTTCCTCCTGTGATAAGTCGTCCGCCTTCGTTAATTGCCACTTTTACAATACGTTCACAATTTTCCAAAGATTTCATATGAATAACAGGACCCATTTCTGTACCTTTCACCAGACCATCTCCTATATTTAATTTTTCTGCACGTTGTTTAAGCATATTCAAAAAAGAATCATATACATCTTTATGAACAATTAAACGCGAGGTAGCAGTACATCTTTGCCCGGTAGTACCAAAGGCACCCCATAAAGCACCTTCTAAAGCCAATTCCAGATTAGCATCTTCCATCACAATTTGTGCATTTTTACCTCCCATTTCCAAGGAAACGCGTTTGTTTAATTTCCCGCAAACTTCTGCAATTTTACATCCAATATCCGTTGAGCCAGTAAAACCGATTACTTTAGTATCGGGATGATGAACAATCATATCGCCCATACTTCCTGTTCCTAACAACACATTGAAAACGCCTTTAGGGAATCCAGCTTCTTCCATAATTTCAGCAAAGATAACACCTGAATGCGGAGCATCTTTAGAGGGCTTAAAAACGACCGTATTTCCTGCGGCAATGGCAGGTAAAATTTTCCAAGAAGGAACTGCTATAGGAAAATTCCATGCCGTAATTACGCCAACCACACCAATAGGCACTCGGAAAGAAAGATTCATTTTATTGTCCATTTCACTGGGTACGGTATGACCAAACAACCTACGAGTTTCTGAAGCTGCATAATACGCTGTATCAATAGCTTCTTGCACATCACCTTCGGTTTCAAATGTAGGCTTCCCCATTTCACGTGTCATGATGCGAGCTAACTCATTTTTACGACGATTAAAAATATCGCCTGCTTTACGCAACATATCCCCTCGTTTTGGAGCCGGCACTAAACGCCATGATTCAAAAGCAACTTTTGCAGCAGCAACCGCCTTATCAACATCTTCTTGTCCCGAAAATGGGAATTCACCAATAACATCATCAAGATTTGCAGGACTTACATTCTTAAATGTTTTACCTGATACTGCATCAACCCATTGACCGTTGATATAATTCTTAAATTTGTCCATAAATTTATTATTATTTAACATTAATTATTTATTGTTTTTTTCTTCTGTAAAAAATTGTTTTTCCAAAAACAATTTTAATTCTTCACCACTTACATTTTTCTTTATATTTCCTTCATGACAATAAGATATAAATCCCGTTTGTTCAGAAACAATAATTGCTATACAGTCTGTTGTTTCAG
>JAQVNO010000006.1:0-30192 GCA_028703095.1 Bacteroidales bacterium | reverse complement strand
TCGTAATCCTAAATTCGTAGGAATGTTGCTTCTTTGGGAAACAGGCAATACACAACGAGCTGCGACAATTGTTTTTCTTGTAATAATCATAGCCCCATCATGAAGAGGTGTGTTTTTAAAAAATATTGTTTCGATTAATTCGTTTGAAGTTCTCGCTCGTAATAATTCACCTGTTTGTACATATTCTTCCAAATTATTATCTTTGGTAATAACAATAAGAGCTCCAAGCATTGAAGAAGACATATGTTCACATGCTTTTACAATAGTATGTATTTGCGGATATGCTTGTGTATTATTTCTTTCTTTCCAAAGAGAAATTGTCGCCTTTTTCAATGGATTTTTACTGCCTATATACAAAAGAAACTTTCTTATCTCAGGCTGAAAAACAACAATTAATGCAATTACACCTACACTTACAAATTGACCAAAAATTTCGGAAAGCAATTCCATGTGGAAAAGTACGACTATTTTCCATAATATATAAAACAATAACAAGCCCAAAAAAATATTAAGGGCCGCTGTTCCTTTTACCAAACGATATAATTGATAAAATAAAAGACTTACAAGAAGTACGTCAATTATATCAATTAATTTAATCTCTACAAAACTTAAAAATAACAACATTATATTAATATCTATTTTTTTAAATAAACCTTATTTTTCAATTCCCTTTTTTAGGTTTATATTTGGAATCTTTCAATATTTTTTGAGCATTTGTTTCATTCATTAACTCACTTATTTTTTTATCGGGATTATGTTTTATCCAAGAACGACAGATTTGCCACCCAAGCCATGCACCTATTTGTCCGGGTGAAACATTGCCAAAAGTAGCCGTAAAAGAAGCATCATAAATAAATTTTCGAATAAGCATATTGTCGTTGGAATATAAATACTCTTTATCAATAAGATACGTCCACACATTTAATTCATTGTCTTGTGCCCATTGTAACTTTTCAAAACTATACCCTGAGATAATACTGTCATGTGTTGATGGCAAGGTTAATTCAGCAAACATCCAACGTTTTCCTTCCAATACCATTTCATCTAACAAGGTAGCTGCATTTCTATCAAATTTAATATGATCATAAGAAATTATTTTCATGCAATCCCGTAAAATATATTCTTTAGAAAAACGGCGAATCATGAAACGAGGCACCAAAGTCCCCAATCTTTTGTAGTTTTTATAATTGCTTCCTAAATACATATCTAATGCAATGACCAATACACTATCTTCATAAATAATTGGATATTCATAAGAAAGCCCAAGAATAGCAGTATAAATTGTAGGAATCACCGCTTGAGGGAAATGATATTTCATTAATATAAAAGCCGAAACGAAATCTTTTTCCATAGACGATAAATCAGGAAATTGTTTTTCCACGTCTTTGTATAATTCCTGATTCAAATTATCATTCACAAAAGAAAGTAATCGTTCAATATTTTCGGAAGTGGTAGGATTTTCTCTGATAAAAAAAGAATAATCTTCTTTTAATCTTAATAATTCTTTTTTTACTTGACTCTTATCGATTGAAAATAATGCTCTATCATAACGAAGTATATCAACACCAATGGTTTCCTGAATCTCTTTCACTTCCTTTTTATCCAATTTAGGAGCATAATCGATTTTTTTACTTTTATTCTGACAGGAAATAAAAAAGAAAAATAATAATAATATATATACAATGCTTTTCATAATCATTCTTTACTAATTATAGCTTTACAACGAAACCCAAGGGTATAACTTATTCCTCTGTAATCATCAAAAATCAGATGACCTTCTTCTATCCCTGCAACAATTACATTTGAATCAGCAGTCAATTCCTGTACATTAAAACCTATACCTGTAAGTTTTCGTTTTTTGGAATTTACAGCTTCAATACCGGAATTGATTTTTTTTATTTTTTTTTGTTTGTCAAATGCCATTTGGTAATCCTGCACATCCGGTAAAATATACGTTATCTTTTCTTTTTTTGTTTTTTCATTCACCCTATCTGTTCGCCATTGACAATAAGCTATGGCTTGTGAGTAATTTACACCTACAATAGGATAATTTCTAAATCTGGGATGTGAAAAATAACGAAATGCCCCATATAATTTTTCACAGGTTGTCGAATCGGGGATAGCCGATAGATACGCTTCCGACTGTTCTCCTTTTTCTTTCTTCAACCAAAACAAATATTCAGCCCAAGCTGAAACTGTAATTTCAGCAGCGTCCATGTAGGTAGACGTTTTTCTATCCAATAATACCGTCCCCGGTGGAACTCTAAAATTACATAGACTATCGGTAATAAAAAAAATCAATGTGCCGATTACAATAAAAAAATATCTCATTATTATTTATAAATTAAGAAAATCTTCATTTTAGTTTAACAATAAAAATAAAGATGTGCAAAATTACATTTTTTTATTATATGCTATTATGAAAAAAAAGTATAATTTTGCAGCATAAAACAAAAAAATAACATTCTTATAAAACTAAAAAATTAGTAATGATGAAAAAGAAAAACACACTTACTTACGCTTGGATATTTATTTTAATTAACTCTTTGTTTGTATGTACGAATTGCAAGAAACATGAGCGTCAGATAAAAAGTTACGATTTGCCAAATTTTGAGCATATCACAAATAACACATTTGCCGATGTACACATTGTGCAATCGTCCACTCAATCCGTTAAAATAGAAGCTTCTGAAATAATTTTAAAGGATATCATCATCGAAGTTGCTGACAATAAATTAATTATTGATTATCGCAAACAAATACCTCCTCTATTTTCCTCTACCGATATATATATAAATATTCCTACCCTAAAGACGTATTGCATTAATGGATCAGGAAATATGAACATTAAAAGTCTTTTTGATTCTTGTAAAACTGTATTATTAGAAATAAATGGTTCCGGCAATATGGATGTAAGTATGAATGTCAGTGATTTTACTTCTATTCTCATAAATGGCTCCGGTAATACAAACATAAGCGGACGATGTTCCTCCGAACAGATACAGATTTATGGTTCAGGCAATGTAGATGCTTTATCGTTTGAAACAAAAGTAGCAGAGGTGATAATTGCCGGAAGCGGAAATTGTAAAGTAAATGCAGACAGTATTTTAAAATCCTATATCAGTGGAAGTGGAAATATAATATACAAAGGAAATCCTGAACTCAACACTACTATTAGTGGTTCGGGCGATATACAACAATTGCATTAATTGTTTAATAACTCCTTCCAACAGACAGTTCAAGTACGCGACTTAACCAAAAAAAGAAGCAAAATAATACGTAATATTTACCTCAAAAAAAACATAAAAAACAATAAAATTTCTTATTGAAAATCGAAAAAGTTTCCAAAAAAAAACATACATTTAGTTTAAAAATAAAAAATGAATAGGAATAAAAGCTTTTTGCAAGAATAATTCAATTAAATATCAACATTTTACGCAAATAAGAAAAAAAAATAAAAAATGAAATTTAATATAAAAAAAAATAGTACATTTGCAATCCATTTTTAAGCAAAGCTATTAGAATGAGAAAAGCCACTGTAGCTCAGTTGGCCAGAGCAGCTGATTTGTAATCAGCGGGTCGGGGGTTCGAATCCCTCTAGTGGCTCAAGTTCTTTGAAATAAAAAAATATGGGGGGATACCAGAGCGGTCAAATGGGGCAGACTGTAAATCTGTTGGCGAAGCCTTCGGAGGTTCGAATCCTCCTCCCCCCACCATAAATAAAACGAGAAAATTACTGTAACTATGCACATTAGCGGAAGTAGCTCATTTGGTAGAGCGAAAGCCTTCCAAGCTTTAGGTGGCGGGTTCGAGCCCCGTCTTCCGCTCGAGAAAAGCCGTTGTAGCTCAGTGGTAGAGCACTTCCTTGGTAAGGAAGGGGTCACGAGTTCAACTCTCGTCAATGGCTCTATTTTGATTCTCATAAAAAATTAATTTTGAATATTATAAAATACCCTAAAAATCAATTAAAAAATGGCAAAAGAAAAATTTGAACGTTCCAAAGCACACGTAAATATCGGAACAATTGGTCATATCGACCATGGTAAAACAACATTGACTGCAGCAATAACAAAAGTATTAGCAGAAGCAGGATTATCAGAATTCAGAAGCTTTGATTCTATAGATAATGCCCCTGAAGAAAAAGAACGTGGTATTACTATTAATACATCACACGTTGAATATCAAACAGCAACACGTCACTACGCTCACGTTGACTGTCCGGGTCACGCTGACTATATTAAAAACATGGTTACCGGAGCTGCTCAAATGGATGGTGCAATATTAGTTGTAGCTGCTACAGACGGGCCAATGCCTCAAACCAGAGAACACATTCTTTTAGCCGGTCAAGTAGGTGTAAAGAAATTAGTCGTTTTCATGAACAAGGTAGACATGGTAGACGATGAAGAATTATTAGAACTTGTTGAAATGGAAATTCGTGATCTTTTAACTTTCTATAAATTCGATGGAGACAACACTCCTGTTATCAGAGGATCTGCACTTGGTGGATTAAACGGTGAAAGTAAATGGGTTGAAACAATCATGCAACTTATGGAATCCGTTGACAATTGGATACCCCTACCTGAACGCGATAAAGATAAACCCTTCTTAATGCCTATTGAAGATGTTTTCTCTATTACAGGTCGTGGAACTGTTGCTACAGGTCGTATTGAAACCGGAATTATTAAAACAGGCGAAAGTGTTGATATTATCGGTATGGGTGCTGAAAAATTAAAATCCGTTGTTACAGGAGTAGAAATGTTCCGTAAAATATTGGATGAAGGTGAAGCCGGTGACAATGCAGGTTTACTGTTAAGAGGTATCGATAAAGATGAAATCCGTCGTGGTATGGTTATTGCAAAACCGGGCTCCATCAAACCTCACAAACATTTCAAAGCTGAAGTGTATATTTTGAAGAAAGAAGAAGGTGGACGTCATACTCCTTTCCATAACAAATATCGTCCTCAATTCTATTTCAGAACAACAGACGTTACAGGAGAAATTACATTACCACAAGGTGTAGAAATGATTATGCCCGGTGATAACTTAACAATAGAAGTTAATTTGATTGCTGAAATCGCTATGAATATGAACTTACGCTTTGCTATCCGTGAAGGTGGTAGAACCGTAGGTGCCGGTCAGGTAACTGAAATTTTAGATTAGTAATTTTTTGTTTTTCATAATTAATTTAATTTTAAAAGGGAATTCAATACTATTGAGTCCCTTTTAGGAGCATAGTTCAAAGGTAGAATAGCGGTCTCCAAAACCGTTGATGTGAGTTCGAATCTTACTGCTCCTGCAAAAAAGTATAAGTATTAATAATGTATAAAAGAAGATAATGAAAAAGATTATAAATTACTTCAAAGAATCATACTATGAATTAACACAAAAAGTCTCCTGGCCATCTTGGGATGAGTTACAAAATAGTTCAATTGTAGTATCAATTGCATCTTTGATAATAGCACTTATTGTCTTTGTTATGGATTTTACATTTGGCATTCAACATATTAGTTTTGGTGAGTTCATTTGGAAAGGATTGTTAGGATATTTATACGGTGCATAAAAGAAAAAAAACAACAAATCATCTTGCTTCCCAAAAACAGCAATGATTTTTGAAAGATGCTTTGTTATAATAAATAAATCTATTAATAACGTTTTTTGAATTACAAGTATGAGCGAGACAAATAAGCAATGGTATGTTTTACGAACCATTACCGGTCATGAAAAGAAAGTAAAACAACACATCGAAAGTGAAGTTTTAAGTAGAGGACTTGAAGAATTTGTATCGCAAATATTAGTTCCTATCGAAAAAGTTTTTCAAATCCGGAATGGGAAAAAAATAACTAAAGAAAAAAATTTCTATCCCGGTTATGTTTTTGTAGAAGCTGACATATCACAAGGTGAGGTAAAACATTTATTACGTCACACACCAAGTGTTCTAGGCTTTTTAGGAAACAACGCCCCCCAAGCATTACGTCCTTCAGAAGTGATGCGTTTATTGGGAAAAATAGATGAACTCAGCGAAATGGAAGAAGAATTAATTTCTTCTTTTATAGTAGGAGAATCAATTACCGTTGTTGATGGGCCTTTCAACAGTTTTAGTGGAATCATAGAAGAAATTAATAATGAGAAAAAAAAGCTGAAAGTTACGGTAAAAATTTTCGGCAGAAAAACACCATTAGAACTAGGATTTAATCAGGTTACAAAAGAATCGTAAAATTGAAAGGATAACGAATTTATTAACATTAAATATTATTAAAAAAAATGGCAAAAGAAATAGCAGGACTCATTAAATTACAAATTAAAGGAGGTGCTGCAAATCCATCCCCTCCCGTTGGACCTGCATTAGGTTCAAAAGGTGTGAATATCATGGAGTTTTGTAAACAGTTCAATGCGCGTACACAAGATCAAGCAGGAAAAGTAATTCCTGTTATCATTACTGTATATAAAGACAAATCTTTTGATTTTATTATCAAAACATCTCCGGTTGCTATTCAAATTATGGAGCAAGCAAAACTTCAAAAAGGATCCTCTGAGCCTAACCGAACCAAAGTAGCATCCCTTACATGGGAACAAGTTCGTGCGATTGCTGAATCTAAAATGAATGATTTAAATTGTTTTACAGTTGAATCAGCCATGATGATGGTAGCAGGAACGGCACGAAGCATGGGGGTTACAATTAAAGGTAAAAATCCTTTTGAAAATTAATCATTAAATTACAAAAAATCAAAAAATGGCAAAAATATCAAAGAAACGCAAAGAAGCTTTAGCAAAACACGATCTATCGAAAGTGTATGCTTTAGCGGATGCAATTCAAGTAGTTAAAGACATTACTTACACTAAATTTGATTCTTCCGTGGATATTGATGTTCGCTTGGGTGTAGACCCACGAAAAGCCAATCAAATGGTGAGAGGTATTGTTACATTACCGCATGGAACAGGGAAAGTAAAACGTGTACTTGCACTTGTTACTCCCGAAAAAGAAGATGAAGCCAAAGCAGCGGGAGCCGATTATGTTGGTTTAGAAGAATTCATCCAAAAAATTAAAGACGGATGGACTGATGTAGACGTAATTATTACGATGCCTAATGTAATGCCTAAAATAGGCGCATTAGGTAAAATATTAGGTCCTCGCGGACTCATGCCGAATCCAAAAACAGGTACCGTAACCATGGATGTGGCGAAAGCTATCCAAGAAGTAAAAGCAGGAAAAATTGATTTTAAAGTTGACAAATATGGTATCATCCATACTTCAGTTGCAAAAGTATCATTCACTAACGATAAAATACTCGATAATGTGAAAGAAATCATGCAATCTATTATCAAATTAAAACCAAGCGCCGCTAAAGGTACGTATATTAAAAGCATTTATTTATCCAGCACCATGAGTTCAGGGGTGCAAATAGATGCTAAATCAGTTACATTATAATATTATCAAAAATGCGAAAAGAAGAAAAAACAAAGATTATTGATGAGATAGCAGCGTTGTTATCAAGTTATGACAATGTCTATGTAGCTGATCTTACCGGATTAACCGTTGAGAAAAGTAACAATTTACGCAGACTTTGTTTCCGTAAAGGCGTTAAATTAAAAATGGTAAAAAATACCCTTTTGAAAAAAGCCATGGAACAATTAGATACGGATTATTCGGAAATGTATCCAGCTCTCCACGGAAATTCAGCAATTATGTTGTCGGAAATTGGAAATGTACCGGCACGAATAATTAAAGACTTTCGTATTAAGTCTCCTATCCCTGCATTAAAAGTTGCATTCATTGATAAATCTATCTATTTAGGAGACTGTCAATTAGATGCCTTATATCATCTAAAAACCAAAGAGGAACTTGTCGGAGATATTATCGGTTTATTACAATCTCCTGCTCGCAATGTTATTTCAGCATTGCAATCGGGTGGCGGAAAATTAGCCGGCATAGTAAAAACTCTTTCAGAAAAATAATTAATAATTAAAAAAAGTAAAAAAAACAATTTAAAAAAAAATAAAAAATGGCAGATTTAAAAGCTTTTGCAGAACAATTAGTTAACTTAACAGTTAAAGAGGTTAATGAATTAGCACAAATTTTAAAAGAAGAATACGGAATTGAACCGGCAGCAGCAGCAGCTGTAGCAGTAGCAGGTCCAACAAATGCAGTAGCAGCAGAAGAAGAAAAAACATCTTTTGATGTAATCTTAAAAGCCGCTGGTGCTCAAAAATTGGCAGTCGTTAAATTAGTTAAAGAATTAACAAGTCTTGGATTAAAAGAAGCTAAAGAATTAGTTGACGCTGCACCAAAACCTTTAAAAGAAGGTATATCAAAAGACGAAGCTGAAGCATTGAAAAAATCATTGGAAGATGCAGGTGCTGAAGTTGAAGTTAAATAAATAGTTCTTTTCTAATACATATAAGACCCCATAAGGGTCTTATATGTATTTTTTCAAAACACATAACGTTCTTTAAATTTTTCTTATCGTAAACATTAAAAAACTAAAAAATTGGTTAATAATACTAAACGAATAAGCTTTGCCTCCTCGGCTCAAGTAGAATATCCTGATTTTCTAGATATTCAGTTGCAATCTTTCAAAGATTTTTTTCAAATTAATACAAATCCTGAATTAAGATGCAAAGAAAATTTGTATAAAGTTTTTGAAGATAACTTTCCAATTTCAGATACCCAAAATAGTTTTGTCTTAGAATTTATTGATTATTTTCTTGATGCACCCCGTTATACTATCAGCGAATGCATTGAAAGAGGATTAACCTATAGTGTACCTCTAAAAGCTAAGTTGAAACTTTATTGTACAGATGTTGATCATGAAGACTTTGAGACTATCATTCAAGAAGTTTATTTGGGATTAATTCCATACATGACAGAAAAAGGTACATTTGTAATAAATGGTGCTGAAAGGGTAATAGTTTCTCAACTTCATAGATCTCCCGGCGTTTTTTTCGGGAAATCGTATCATACAAATGGCACGAAACTTTATTCAGCTCGAATCATTCCTTTCAGAGGTTCGTGGATAGAATTTACAACGGATATTTCCAATGTAATGTATGCCTATATCGACAGAAAGAAAAAACTTCCGGTTACCACTTTATTGCGTGCTATTGGCTTTGAAACCGATAAAGACATCCTCACCATCTTTAATATGGCAAAGGAGGAAAAAGCTACCAAGACAAATCTTAAAAAATTACTTAGTCAAAAATTAGCTGCACGTGTTGTAAGAACATGGAACGAAGATTTTGTCGACGAAGAAACCGGTGAAGTTGTTACTATTCCACGAACGGAAATACTAATTGAAAGAGAAACCATTCTGGATGAAAAACACATTAATTTGATAGTTAACAATGGCATAAAAACCATTTTAATTCATAAAGAAGAAGAGGGATCCTCGGATTACTCTATCATATTCAATACCTTACAAAAAGACCCTGCGAATTCTGAAAAACAAGCTATTGAATACATTTATTTCCAATTACGCAGTGCTGCTCCTCCTGATGAAGAAACAGCTCGATCTGCATTGGATAAATTATTTTTCTCCGAAAAACGTTACGATCTGGGAGAAATGGGAAGATACAGAATTAATAAAAAATTAAATCTGAATACTTCTCCCGATGTACGCATATTAACAAAAGAAGACATCATTTGTATTATAAAATACCTTATTGAACTTATTAATGCAAAAGCAGAAGTGGACGATATCGACCACTTAAGCAATCGAAGGGTAAGAACAGTAGGCGAACAATTATCTAATCAATTTGGTGTTGGACTAAACCGTATGGCAAGAACCATCCGCGATAGGATGAACGTTCGTGATAACGAATTGTTTACACCTTCGGATTTGATAAATGCAAAAACTTTATCTTCAGTTATTAATTCATTTTTCGGCACGAATGCATTGTCTCAATTCATGGATCAAACTAATGCATTGGCTGAAATAACACATAAAAGGAGAATTTCAGCACTTGGACAAGGCGGTTTATCTCGTGACAGAGCCGGTTTCGAAGTTCGTGACGTTCACTACACCCATTACGGACGATTATGTACAATTGAAACTCCCGAAGGTCCAAATATCGGTTTAATTTCTTCATTATGTGTTTATGCAAAAATAAATCGTTTGGGTTTTATTGAAACTCCCTATAAAAAAGTTATAAATGGAAAAGTAGCCATTAATGAACCTTTGGTTTATTTAACTGCTGAAGAAGAAGAGGAATTAACAATAGCACAAGCAACCGAACCCATTCAAAATGCCAATGGGGAATTTGTTAATCAACGGATTAAAGCTAGAAGAACGGCAGACTATCCCATTGTTAGTCCAACTGAAATCAATGCAATTGATATTGCTCCCAATCAAATAGCTTCTATAGCAGCTTCCTTAATTCCATTTTTGGAACACGATGATGCTAACCGTGCATTAATGGGCTCTAACATGATGCGTCAAGCAGTACCTTTATTAAAATGCGAAAGTCCGATTGTTGGAACCGGCATTGAAGAAAAAGTAGCTAAAAGCTCTCGTTCTCAATTGTATGCCGAAGGAGACGGTGAAGTAGAATACGTAGATGCTTCTCAGATTCGTATCAAATACGACAGAAACCAAAAAGAAGAATTGGTAAGTTTTGATCCAAATGTTAAAATTTATTATCTTACAAAATTCCAGAGAACCAATCAAAGTACTACAATTAACGTTCAACCTATTGTAAAGAAAGGACAAAAAGTTAGTAAAGGACAAGTTCTTACTGAAGGATACGGAACTAAGGACGGAGAATTATCTTTAGGTAAAAACCTAATGGTTGCGTTTATGCCTTGGAAAGGATATAATTTTGAAGATGCTATCGTTATTTCTGAAAAAGTCGTTAAAAACGACGTTTTTACTTCGATACATATTGAAGAATTTACCTTAGAAGTACGAGATACAAAAAGAGGTATCGAAGAATTAACCAACGACATTCCAAATGTAAGCACTGAGGTTACAAAGGATTTGGATGAAAACGGGATTATTCGTATCGGAGCACAAGTGAAAGAAGGAGATATATTAATAGGAAAAATCACACCAAAAGGAGAATCCTATCCAACACCGGAAGAAAAATTATTACGCGCTATCTTTGGCGATAAAGCCGGTGATGTTAAAGATGCTTCTTTAAAAGCACCTCCTTCCATGGAAGGCATCGTATTAGACAATCGTCTTTTCTCACGCATGGTAAAAACACGTAAGGGAAAAATAAAAGAAAAAGATACCATTAAAGATATTGAAACACAATATCAAAAAGAATTTGATGCTTTAAAAGAAAAATTAATTATCAAATTATATAAAATATTGGAAGGTAAGCTATCACATGGTGTACTAAGCAATACCAAAGCTGTATTTATTCCAAAAGGACCAAAATTTTCTCAAAAAGCACTTTCTAATGTTGATTTTAGTACTGTTATTTTATCAGGATGGACCACCGACAACAAAGTCAATGCTTTAGTTGCACAAGTAGTGCATAATTACAATGAAAAAGTTAGAATTTTAAATGCCCAATACACACGTAAAAAATTCTCTATTACGATTGGCGATGAACTTCCGGCTGGTATCATTCAAATGGCTAAAGTGTATATTGCGAACAAAAGGAAATTAAAAATCGGTGATAAAATGGCCGGTCGTCACGGGAATAAAGGCATTGTTGCCCGCATAGTACGTGAAGAAGACATGCCTTTTATGGCAGACGGCACACCTGTTGATATAGTCCTAAATCCATTAGGAGTTCCTTCTCGTATGAATATCGGTCAGATTTATGAAACCATATTGGGATGGGCTGGAAAAAAATTGGGAATCAAATTTTCTACTCCTATTTTTGATGGTGCTACTACTGAAGAAGTAAATGAATATTTACTGAAAGCAGATTTACCCGAAAACGGTGGTATTTATCTATATGATGGTGGCACCGGAGAAAAATTTGTTCAAGCTGTAACTGTCGGATATATCTACATGATGAAACTTCATCATTTAGTTGATGATAAAATGCATGCTCGTTCAATAGGACCGTATTCATTAATAACACAGCAACCTCTGGGAGGAAAAGCACAATTCGGAGGACAACGTTTTGGAGAAATGGAAGTTTGGGCTCTCGAAGCTTTTGGTGCCGCCAATATACTACAAGAAATTCTGACTGTTAAATCGGATGATGTAGTAGGAAGAGCCAAAGCATACGAAGCAATAGTCAAAGGTGAAAACATGCCGATTCCTAATCTTCCCGAATCATTTAATGTACTCGTAAATGAATTGAAAAGTTTATGTTTAAACATGACTTTTGAATAATTTACTGTATAATATTTAATTAATTGTTGAAATTTATATACAAAAATATAACACATGGCTTTCAGAAAAGACAATAATGTTAGAAAAGATTTTACTAAAATCACCATAAGTTTAGCCTCTCCGGAATCAATATTCGAACAATCAAAAGGTGAAGTTACAAAACCTGAAACCATTAATTATCGCACGTATAAAGCTGAACGTGATGGTTTGTTTTGTGAAAGAATTTTTGGTCCTGTTAAGGACTGGGAATGTCATTGCGGAAAATACAAACGCATTCGTTACAAAGGAATTGTTTGCGATCATTGTGGAGTTGAAGTTACAGAGAGAAAAGTAAGAAGAGAAAGAATGGGACACATCCAATTGGTAATACCTATCGCCCATATATGGTTTTTCAAATCACTTCCCAATAAACTCGGAGCATTTGTAGGTATGCCTTCAAAGTCGCTTGAAGCAGTTATTTATTACGAAAAATTCGTAGTTATTCAAGTAGGTGCCGCTGAAGAATTAGGGGTCAAAAAATTAGACCTTCTCTCTGAAGAAGAATATTTTGATATAATCGATAAATTACCCAAAGAAAATACCTTATTAGAAGATACCGATCCTAATAAATTCATTGCTAAAATGGGAGCTGAAGCAATACAAGATATTGTACTCCAAATAGACATTGATAAAGAATCGTATGAACTACGACACAGAGCCAATACGGAAACTTCTCAACAACGCAAACAAGACATTTTAAAACGTCTTCATGTTTTCGAAGCTTTTAGAGACAGTCGTAAACGTATCGAAAATAAACCGGAATGGATGATATTAAAAGTTATCCCCGTAATTCCTCCTGAATTAAGACCTTTGGTTCCTTTGGATGGCGGTCGTTTTGCTACTTCTGATTTAAATGAATTATACCGAAGAGTTATTATTCGCAACAATCGCTTAAAACGATTAATGGATATTAAAGCACCGGATGTAATTATGCGTAATGAAAAACGTATGTTACAAGAAGCCGTTGATTCTTTGTTTGATAATTCCCGTAAGACCAACGCCTACAAATCCGATACGAGAGCTCTCAAATCCTTATCCGATAGTTTAAAAGGAAAACAAGGACGTTTTCGTCAAAATTTATTAGGGAAACGTGTGGATTACTCCGGACGTTCTGTTATTGTGGTTGGTCCTGAATTACGTCTCAATGAATGTGGATTACCGAAAGAAATGGCATCTGAATTATTTAAACCATTTATTATCCGCAAGATGCTCGAAAGAGGCATTGTAAAAACTGTTAAATCAGCAAAGAAAATTGTGGATAGAAAAGACCCTGTCGTTTGGGATATTTTAGAAAACATATTAAAAGGACATCCTGTTTTACTTAACCGTGCTCCTACCCTACACCGATTAGGGATTCAGGCTTTTCAACCTAAATTAGTAGAAGGAAAAGCTATTCGTTTACACCCTCTGGCATGTACAGCTTTCAATGCCGACTTCGATGGCGACCAAATGGCAGTACATGTGCCTCTCGGTAATGCTGCTATTTTAGAAGCTCAATTGTTGATGCTCGCATCTCATAATATTCTTAACTCTGCCAACGGTGCACCTATTACCGTACCTTCACAAGATATGGTATTAGGATTGTATTATATGACCAAAGCATTGAAATCTTCAGAAAGCCTTCCAATACACGGTGAAAACAAATTATTTTACTCCCCCGAAGAAGTAATAATGGCTTACAATGAGAATAAAGTTCATTTGAATGCACATATCAAATGTAGAGTGGACGTTAATGGAAATGGCAAACTAGAAATTATTGAAACAACCGTTGGTCGTATACTCTTCAATCAAGTGGTACCAAAAGGATATCCTTATATCAACGAACTACTGACTAAGAAGTCTTTACGAGATATCATAGGTGATGTTTTAAAAATAACAGGAACAGCTAAAACCGCTAAATTCCTTGATAACATTAAAGATTTAGGTTTCCAAATGGCATTCAAAGGAGGGCTATCATTTAATTTAGGTGATGTGATTATTCCTGAAGAAAAATATAAACTCATTGAAGATGCTAATCATCAAGTGGAAGAAGTAATATCAAATTACCACGGAGGATTAATAACAGGCAACGAACGTTATAATCAAATCATTGACATATGGACACATACCAATGCGCGTTTGAGCCGTATTTTATTAGAAAAACTATCAAATAACCGTCAAGGTTTCAACCCTGTATATATGATGTTGGACTCCGGCGCTCGTGGTTCGCAAGAACAAATCAGACAGCTATCCGGTATGCGTGGATTAATGGCAAAACCTACCAAAGCAGGGGCTACCGGTGGTGAAATTATTGAGAACCCCATTCTTTCCAATTTTAAAGAAGGATTGTCGGTATTGGAATATTTTATTTCTACTCACGGCGCTCGTAAAGGCTTAGCTGATACTGCTCTAAAAACTGCTGATGCCGGTTATTTAACAAGACGTCTCGTCGATGTTGCCCATGATGTTATTATCAACGAAGAAGATTGTGGCACTTTAAGAGGATTACTTGTTGGAGCTCTCAAAAAGAACGATAATATTGTAGAATCATTGTATGACAGAATATTAGGAAGAACAACGCTTCATGATATTTATCATCCTAAAACCGGTGAATTGATTATTAAAGCCGGTGGTGAATTAACGGAAGAAATCAGCAAAAAAATTGAGAACGCGGGTATTGACGAAATGGAAATTCGTTCCGTACTAACGTGCGAATCCAAACACGGGGTATGCGCCAAATGTTATGGAAGAAACTTATCTACCTCTAAAATGGTGCAACGCGGTGAAGCTGTAGGCGTTATTGCTGCACAATCTATAGGAGAACCCGGCACTCAGCTAACATTGCGTACTTTCCACGTTGGGGGTGTTGCCGGTAATTTAAGTATCCAAACCAATATTAAAGCAAAATACGACGGTATTATCGAAATCGATGAACTTCGTTCAATTGCTGTTGAGAAAGATGGAAAAGCATGTAAAAGAGTGGTTGGACGTTCTGCCGAAATGCGTATTTTAGACAAATCAACACGTATTATATTAACAACAAACCACATTCCCTACGGCTCTTTCTTATATAAACAATCAGGCGATGAAATAGCTAAAGGCGATTTGATAGCCGATTGGGAAGCATTTAATGCCTTAATTATTGCTGAAGTATCCGGAAAAATAGCTTTCGAAAACATCATCGAATCTATAACTTACCGAACTGAAACCGATGAACAGACGGGTATGACTTCAAAAATCATTATTGAAAGTCGCCAAAAAACAAAAAATCCGTCAATTCATATATTAAACGAATTTGACGAAATCATCAAAGAGTATGATATTCCTGTTGGTGCTCGTTTAGAAGTTAACGATGGAGACCAAATTAAAGCCGGAGGTATACTTGTAAAAATACCTCGTACTTTTGGCAAAACCGGTGATATCACCGGTGGTCTTCCACGAGTTACAGAATTATTTGAGGCGCGTAATCCTTCAGATCCTGCTGTAGTTGCAGAAATTGACGGGGTTGTTTCCTTTAGCAAGAAGTTGAAACGTGGTAATCGTGAAGTAATTATTACATCTAAAACAGGAGAAGAAAAGAAGTACTTAATTCCTACTTCTAAACAAATTTTAGCTCAAGAAAACGATTTCGTACATGCCGGTACACCTTTATCCGAAGGAGCACTCACTCCTACCGATATTTTAGCCATTGGCGGGCCTACACAAGTACAAGAATACATCGTGAATGAAATTCAAGAAGTATATCGCTTACAAGGGGTTAAAATTAACGACAAGCACTTCGAAGTCATTGTTCGTCAAATGATGCGTAAAGTAGAAATCATTGATCCGGGTGACACTCGTTTTCTTGAAGGTGAATTAATTAATAAACAAGAATTCCACGAAGAAAATGACAACATCTGGGATAAGAAAGTAATCATCGATGCAGGAGATTCCATAAAATATCTCAAAGGACAAATTATAAGTGTTCGTGAATTACGCGATGAGAACTCCTTATTAAAACGACAAGATAAACGCAATATTGAAGTTAGAGATACGCAACCCGCTACCAGTAAACAAATTCTTCAGGGTATTACACGTGCTTCACTACAAACACGTAGCTTTATTTCAGCTTCTTCCTTCCAAGAAACTACCAAAGTATTGACAGAAGCTGCCGTTCATGCTAAAAGTGATGAATTGGAAGGTTTAAAAGAAAATGTTATTGTGGGTCATCTTATCCCCAGTGGAACCGGTCTAAAAGAATATGAAAACGTTATTGTCGGTTCAATGGAAGAATATAATAACTTAATTGCATCTAAAAAAACTATGTAATCATGGACCAAAATAAAGAACAAAAAATAGATATCGCTTTAAGCGATGACGTAGCTGAAGGTATTTATTCTAATTTAGCAATAATTACCCACTCTAATTCTGAATTTATTGTTGATTTCGTTTCATTAATGCCTGGTGTACCTAAAGGAAAGGTTAAATCACGCATAATATTAACACCTCAACATGCCAAACGATTATTGTTAGCTTTAGAAGACAACATTAAACGTTTTGAGTCTTTTCATGGAAAAATCAATGATTTTGATCCAATGAAAGGCATTCCGATTCAATTAGGGAAAAATCAAGGCGAAGCATAAACAATTAAAAAAATATGTAAGAGATGCTTTGAAGTATCTCTTTTTTTTTATACGTACATTAATCGTTAACACATTAAAATTCTTTTAATAATAGGATTACATGAAACTGAAATTTTTTACCCAAGAAAAACTCAGTCCTAAGGAACTGGCTAAAGATTACGGCTTTATTCTGATAGGCACTCTATTGATGGCAATAGCTTTTGTTGTCTTTATTTCTCCTTTGAAGTTAGCTCCCGGAGGCGTTTACGGTATCGCCATCATCCTACATCACTTGTTTAATTTTCCTATCGGCATTTCAGGAATTGCACTCGATATCCCTTTATTGATTATAGGAACATTGTGGCTAGGACCTAAATTCGGAATGAAAACAGTGGTTGGCATAGTCTCACTCTCAGGTTTTATTACTTTAATAGAATATCTTTACGGATACAAACCTTTGATAGGACTTGCTGAGAATCCTTCTATCCCCGACCCTGCCGCCAACTTTATCATTGCCCTTTGTGGAGGAGTTTTACTCGGAATCGGATTGGGTTTAATCTTTAAAACCCGTGCCACTTCCGGCGGTACCGATATTGTGGCTATGATACTCGGTAAATATGCTAAACATATTCCTTTGGGTACTCTACTGATTATTGTAGATTCTTTCATTGTTTTAGGTGCTCTTGCGGCTTTTGATGATTGGACCATACCGCTCTATTCATGGTTAATTATTTATGTAACCGGTATTGTTGTCGACAAAGTTATTTCCGGTTTTGCTGCCGGCAAAGCGGTAATTATCATCTCTGACAAGTACGAAGAAATTAAAGAAAGAATACTTGCCGATTTAAATCGAGGCGGGACTTTTTTAAATGGCGAAGGAATGTATAACCGTACTGAAAAAAAAATCATTTATACTACATTATCCCGCAAACAACTTCCGCAATTGATACATTTTGTCCATGAAATTGATTCCAATGCTTTTATATCCATCCTGAATGCCAGTGATGTTTTTGGAGAAGGCTTTACTTCTCTTAAAGAAAAAGCGTCGGAATAAAGAGTTAACTCTTTTTTTGAGGTGCTATGATTTTTTGTACTAATTTACAGCAAAAAAAAGTGATAGAAAGATGGAACAAAAACGCAAAGAGATATACACAGCCTACCCTTATTTTTTCGGCACGAAAAAAATCTCGGCACTCGGGACACGGCACTCGCGACGTTTTAGTCAGCTATCAGTTTTTAAGAGCGTTGTATCAAGTTTAATTCTTAATTTTTAATTTTTAATTCTTAATTGATTATAATTAACCGCAGAGAACGCAGAGAATTTCCGCTCACAAATTACTACAAAATAACAAATTCAAATTCACCATACCTAAACACATGCATTTTTTAAATAGGGTACGCACCCTTTTTAAAAGCAGATTTTTAACGCATTGATATATAGCATAATGCCTTCAAAATAAATAGGGTGCGTACCCTATTTGCATCCGGTAGCCCTGCGGAATTAATCCGCAGGCTTGCTGTTGCTCAACGGCAGGCTTGCGGATGCTCGTCTGCAGGCTTGCGGATTTTATCCGCAGGCTTGCTGTTTTGAAAAAGCCGGTTTCCAAGCTAAAAATGGCGGGTTTTAGGCGTATTTTCCTGCATTTTTCCACCTCGGAAAAGAAAAAATAAAAAAAATAGGAAAATAACCTTAACAAAAAAAATCGTAAAATAAACGTTAAAATCTGTCAAAATATGAAAAAAATCAGGAAGAAAGTTTACATCAGTTTTTAAGATAAATTTGTATTAGAATTATTAAAAGAGCGGATCACTTTAAGTGAAATAGCTCAGAAGTATGAAATCCGGTCAACAATAATAAGTAAATGGAAAATTGAGTTTTTAGAAAAGGCTTCCATCGTTTTATAAAACAAAAAAAGAAAAAACAAAAGAATTATTCAACCCTGAAGAACTATTCAAGAAGGTCGGAAAAATGAAGGTAGAAAATGGTAATATCAATCGCTATTTTTCATAGCAGCTCAAAAAAAAAGTTAAGCGAATAAAGGCTACTTCTGCTCCTATTCTTACTGTTCAAACGAATATTTCAGAATCATTAATGCTCGTATCAGATTTTAATGTATTTTTGTGAAAATTTCATAATATCCATAAGTATGAATAAAACAATACGTTTAGCAATTATCTATGATTTTGATGGAACGCTGGCACCCGGCAATATGCAGGAAAGAGATTTTATACCTGCTATCGGTATGAAAACAAAAGAATTTTGGAATGAAGTAAGCATTTTAGCCAAACAACATCAGGCAGATAATATTCTTTCTTACATGAAACTGATGTTAGACAAAGCTCAACAGGCTCATGTGCCTGTACGTAAAAATGATTTTCATGAGTATGGAAAAAATCTTTGTTTCTTTAAAGGGATACTTTCCGAAACTAAATCAGATGATAAAGGCTGGTTCGCAAAAATCAATGATTATGGGAAACAAAGAAATACAATAGTTGAACATTACATCGTTTCTTCGGGCATACGTGAAATGATTGAGGGTTCTCAATTAGCCAATGAATTCAAAACCATTTATGCCTCTTCCTTTATCTACGATCATAACGGAATTGCTGTTTGGCCTGCTTTAGCCATTAATTATACAACCAAAACACAATACCTTTTCCGCATCAACAAAGGCTGTTTGGATGTAAGCGATAACTTGTCTATTAATAAAAACATCCCTGAAAAAGAAAGAGATATTCCCTTTGCACATATGATTTATATCGGTGATGGGGAAACCGATATACCATGCTTCCGTCTTGTAAAAGACAAAGGAGGCTGTGCCATCGCTGTATATAAACCAAATACTAAAGGAGCAAGAGAAAAAACCAATAATCTAATTCTCGAAGGAAGAGTAAACCATATCGCTCCTGCCGATTATCGTAATAATTCCGACATTGATAGATTTGTAAAAGAAAGAATTAACGCCATACTACAATGACATCATCCGTTGACATAAACAATTTTTTATATTCTTACTCTACAGACATACAACGAATGGCATTGAATGTTCGTGAGCTTCTCTTACTTTCACTTCCTGATATAAATGAACAAATAGATAGTACAGCTAAAATGATTGCCTATAGCTATGGGAATTCGTATCGAGATTTAATATGTGTGATTATCCCCTCCAAAAAAGGATTAAAAGTAGGATTCAACAGAGGTGTGAACATACCCGATCCTGATAAACTATTAGAAGGAAACGGTAAAATATCTCGTTATGTTTCTATTTCATCAGAATCCGTAATCAAATCAGAAGCCTTCCGCCAATTATTGCATGATGCGTATATCATGTATAAAAACCTCAACTAATTCCTTTCGTTTACAATAAAAAAAAGACCGCATCACTGCGGTCTTTTACATATAGTTAATGCTTTGTTTTTATTTCACAACATTCATTTTCTTTACAATGGTTTGTCCATTGTATTCCATGCTGTAATAATAAATACCATTTGATAAATCATTAATGTCAATTTCTACCTTATTGCTACCGGAAACAGCTTGTATGCTTTCTTTATACAATAGTTGTCCGTTAATGCTCATTATAGAAAAGATTACTTTTCCGTCTTGAGGAATGCTGTAAGGAATTACCGTAGTATGTTGAGCAGGATTCGGTTGATTTTGACCTAAAGTCCAATTATTTCCATTATCAATATCTATACTGACATCATCCACGCAAATATCTACACTCATAGTATCATTACTTGCATTCACATCTTCACTGATGGCATCAAAATAAACGGTAAAAGTATAAGAATCGTTATTATCCAAATTTGGAACAGTATATGGTGTTGCAAACGTATGTACTATCGTTGCTCCTGCTGCTATAGCCACTGTTGTTTCGGTAATAGTAGTAAGCGTAACAGAAGCACTATCAATACGAACATGCAAGATTGCACTGTCAATATCAACATTTCCGCCATTATAAACACTTACATCCGCTTTTACCTGATTCATAGGATTTTGACATCCAGCTGCAGTAGTAGGATTATTAATACTGTAAATACTCAAATCCGTAACATTAATATCACCGTAGAAAGCACGTACATTATTTGATGTATCCACATCACAACTCATATCAGTTTTCAATGACAAATGATAATACGGTTGATTAGGTGGTACAACAGGGACAACAAAGCCTTGAATAAAGGTATAATTCAAACTATCGCCTACTCCTATTACTTGACTGATTGTTTCTACAATTTCATTATTTCCACTTACTTTTAAGCGAACATCAAAAGGAGTCATAACAGGCAAATTTCCAACATTTGCTATACGTAGGCTAACGTAAACCGTATCACCAATATCTTTATAACCTATCGGATTTACACTTACTATTTCAATATCAGGATTAATTACAAAGGAGGTAAATGCAGTATCATTCATCGTATTGCTATCCATTGAATTGATATAAGCCGTAATATAATAAGCACCTCCACCTATAGAGAAATCAAAGTCATTTGCAACCACAAAGGTATCAATTGCTAATTTATCCAAGAAATTATGTGGATACAACGGATAGGTTTTCTTGTAATTGGCCGGACCTTTAACATCAATTGTAATTGAATCACCCATTTCGTAATTCATAGTTACATTCGTTTTGTTCGTTAAAACAACACTGAAAGAACGATTGGATAAATCGCAAGCAGTAAAAGCATTTGTATCAGGGGCTATCAAACTTACTTCTATATCTTCCAAAGCAACTAATTGAATTCTGTCGATAACCTGATCTCCACCGCCATAACTGTACGCCATGAATGACAATATGATACAATTTCCACTTGTGTACGGAGATAAGTCAATTGTATATTTTTTCCAACCCGGAGTAGTATACATCGCATTGTATCTGTAGATAGTTTGCAGTATCTGGAATGTAGCACCACCGTCAGTAGAAATTCTAACTTCCATTTGATCCCTTAATGTCGGATTATCATCGTTGTGTGCATACCAGAAAATCAATTTCGGGTTATAATTGCCTTGCAATTCGACTGACGTTAATAAAGCCTGCGACATGGAACCTCTTTCTGCAGAAGAACGGAAATGTAAATTCCCATCACCGTATACAGAAGCAGGAACGGAAGTAGAATCAACATCCCAATCAATAGAACCTAAAATATGATTCGTTACAATACCGGCTCCCGGTGAATTGAAATCATTATCATAAGGCATCGTAGTCTTGTCTACATAATAATCCAAATGAATCGTATCATCACTGTGAACAGTATCTAAAGCAGAACTTAACCATGCTGTAATAGCATAATTACCCGGATAGGTAATGTCAAGCATAGACAATAGTTCAATGGTGTCTTTACGCATAACATTCAATCCGCCGCTGTTTAAAGTAACACTCGTTTGAACCGTAGCACTGTCACTTACACAATTAATGTTAAGCGTTAACGGTGTTGTTCCAAAATTGGCATTAAAAATACCTTTGTTATACAATTGTACTTTAACAGGCGTATAATCAGGGAAGCATTCAACGGTTCCTAATTGTGGCTCAACAAATTGTTCCAATGTCAAATCAAAACCGTCATATAACATCATGGAATAAGCACCTATAATGGTTAATACCGTACGTTGATTCCCTTTGAAATCTCTTATCACACTAGGTATTCTTGGACAAATTAAACTCGGGTCATATTCTGATAATTCCAAGCTTTGAGTAACATCAATAAACGTAGGATTAATGTTTACGGAATTCACATCTTGGAAGGTAACATTTCTCATCGATGTTAAAGTTGCATGCGTTGTACCTCCAATATTTGCCAATGTAGGTCCATAGTAATTGTTATAATCCAAGGTACCGTATGCTGCGGTAGCATTCGCTGCAGCATTTATATAAATACATGAACCGTTGGCTACTACAAGATTATTACGTTCTATATTGATAGGATACGATGTACTGGTAGTTTGACGGTAAACAGCATAATTAGTTGCACCATTTGCAGCATAAATCGAATTGTGATAGATATTCCATTTTGAATTGGTATATGTATACAAACCATAGGCACGGGTAGTACCGCCTCTTACATAAATATCATTGTTGGCAATCATACCCGGACCATTGGCATTGTAGCTTGTACTATAATTACAATAAGTATACGTATAAATACCATAAGCCGATGTTGTAGCTGTTACACTCACTTTATTACCAATCATATTTTCCACTGTATGATAATAATATAAATACATTCCGTAAGCAGTACTTGCCCCGTTTGCTAAAGTAATGGTATTATAGGAAATACTTGGATAATACCCATAATAGTAAGAATAAATACCGTAATAATACGCATTGGTTAAGGTATTGCTGTCAATCACAACTTCACCCATATTGGTACCGGAACCGGAACCTGTATAATAAAGATACATGTTATAGTAACCGCCGTCCATGCTGTTTTTTCTGAAACGGACCCTGTCTAATTTATAGCCTGTACCTGAAGCGTTATTATAACGGACACATGCCGTAACATTCGAGGATGAGCGAGGCATAGCTTTCAATACACAATTATAGACATCCACATTGCTAATTAAGCCGGAGAGCATTAAAGCTACCGTAGGGCTTGTGGATGCGTCGATGGTTATGTTTCTGATATACATATTTGAAGTTCCTTGTAATGACATCGCTGCAGAACTTGTCGTTGACAAAATAGTTACCGAAGCAGGATTTCCTGATAATGAAGTAATCGTTACTACATTGCCAAAATTAGATCCGTTGATAGCATAGAATGTAACCGGACTATATACACCGGCTTCTAAATTTAATGTAACCGGACCGTTTATCCCGCAATAACGCAATAAGGTACTGACTTCATCTAAATTAGCGAAATCGGCCAATGCACTGCTACCTACCCTATACGTACCGGATAAAGGTTGACCGCAAACCAACAAGGATTTTACAACGGTATCATTACCTAAATTTCTATCGGTTAAATTGTTCGGATTTTCACACCACGCATTGATATACGTATAATTAGATGACACTGTCGTTACAAATGAGCCTAATACAACATTCATCGACTGACTTCTTCCCAAACTCAAACCGGTTAAATTAATAGGTGTTTGCAATATACCATCAACTTCCCATTGGATAGTAACCGAACGTATTGTATCATATCCTAAGCTTAATAAGTTCACTTCAACATGTACCGTATCACCTAAAGAAACGTAAGGTGTATTTGGAGTAATAAATCCTGTTAAGCTGGCGTCTAAATCAAAAACAGGACAATAGGCACCTTTATAGGTAATCGTATCTCTGTTTTGATGGTCAATATCTTTTTGGGTATAGATATTACGCGGACAGTTCATGCTTCCCCAATAGGTGGGTAATGCTTCTGTCATTGGCAGCGTAAATTGAGGATCTACAGTTGTGGAATTCAAATCCCTGTTATTGTTCGATGCACCGAAAGCAGCCAAGGTAGCTTGTACGCCACCTGCCCAGGTTGCCAGGTTTACACCTCCTGTCCAATAGTTGTTGTAATCCCAAGCATCTACAAAATTCTGTTGGGTTGCCCAGTTGGTATAAATCATGGTACTTGTTAAGGTTCCGTAATTTACAAAGTTGTTGTTAATTACTTCAAAATGCTGACCATTATACGTATACGTGGTAAACAAATAGGGTCTCGAAGAACCTACATCATTGACAAAGGTATTATTGGCAATGACTGTATACCCACCACTGTTCCATAAGGTCATAGCTCCGTAACCGGAAGCGGTTCCTCTCAGAATTACTTCGTTATTGGCAATAATCAACGGTTTAGTTACTGCCCATCCACTGGAAATGGAATAAATACCGGTAATATACATAGCAGCATAGAAATTGCCATGCAATCTGTTGTTGTTGATGGTTGTAAATGCATCGGGAACACCATAAGATTGTGGGCAATAGATCCCGTAATAACAATAACTTGCCATTGCAACATCTCTATTAATAAAGTTTTCGTTTATTCTACGTATATTCACATAGTAAGTATAAATACCATAATAATACGGATTGGTTATGGTATTGCTGTCAATGGTGAAATCGTGCCCTTTCATGCTGGAACCATAATATAAATAAATAGCCCCGCTACCGTTTAATTGATTATTGATAATATACACCATGGAATCACTACTCACAGGAGTAGATGCCAAAACAGCTTGCAATGTTGTAGCATTTACCAAAGCACCGCAAGTATTAATGATGTTATCACGGATAATGATATCCCTGTTACCACCTTTTAATTGAATACCAATGGAAGTAGGCAAGCTATTATTTAACAGCCCATTAATTGTAATATCTTTAATAGTTACCCCATACATGCCTTGTAATGAAATGGCAGGATCACCGCTTGGACTTTGAATAACAACATCGGAAGCATTGCCGCTCGCAGATGTAATGGTTAACGTATTCACTAAGCTTGTACCCGGCGCATAGGATAATACCAAATTATCTACGTAAGTACCGGAATCAATTAAGACCAATACAGGACCGCTCATACCGCAATTGCTAATGGCTATCGCTAAATCACTTATGGTGTTATAATCATCAGTAACATCAAGGCCTACAGTATAGGTGCCGCTTAACGTTGAGAAACAACCTGTAACTGTTTTTGTTAAGGTATCATCTTGTGGAAATTGATCGGCAAAACCGTTAGGTTGTGATGTATATACTTTAATAGTATTGGCTCTGGTTACTGCCAACACCCATCCCAAATATACGTTTATTGAATCTCCTGGAGCTAAACTACCTGCCCAATTATAGGTTGTTTGTGCAATGTTATTTACACTCCAATATACCAACACACTATTCAATACGCTATCGGATTTATTTTTAATTTTTACTTCCACATGCAAGGTATCTCCGGGTGAGGCTATACTTGCTGTAGGACGGACAAAACTTGACACCAATGTATTATGGGCAATTGGCATAAATTCATATGCTCCCATTGTTGTGGTAGTTGGTCTCGAATTGGCATTAATATCATACAATACACTACTTATTAATGGACATGTTAAGTTAGTGTTTTTATACAAACGCATGGTTAAGGTAAGCGATTCATCTAAAAATTCAGGATAAATATTTACGGAATTCAAATCCGTAGACACATTAGCTTTCCACAAGGCAAGTGTATTTCTGTTTCCACCTGCATAACCTATATAGTTTCCGTTGGTATAGTAGTTGTTGTAATCGATAAACCATGAATTGTTAATATAGGTAGTTCCTGTTAAATAAATCGGATATGCTGTTGCTGCCGCTAATGTAATAAGATTATTGTTATACACATTTATATTAAAAGCACCATTGACAAGATAAAGAGCTCGTCCTGCACCTGTTCCTTTAACAAGAATAGAATTATGATAGATGTCTACATTTGAATTACCTACATACATACCATAATAAGCTCCTCCTACATTAACAATAATTTCATTATTAATAACTTTTACTGAAGACACTGTATTATTTACATAATAAATATACATACCGTAAGGGTTCGTAACTGTAGGAGCAAAAGAATGGACAATATTACCGTCTATTATCTCAATATCGTTATAATACAATCTTATTCCATACCAATTAGTATTTGCAGCTACTGTACGAGCCTTCACAATATTATGTGACACACTTATATAATTTGAATAATACGTATAAATCGCATAATAATATTGATTGGTTACTACATTACTGTCAACAACAAAACGTGTCGGTCTCATAGCAGAAGCACCGTATAAATACATACCGTAATAACCACCGTTAATGGTATTGTGGATAATACGTATGTTATCGCTTCCGGTTGTTGTATTATAATATCGTATACCATAGCGGGTCGCTGTGGTAGTGGGATCTCCCACAATATTACAATGGCTGATTTCAATGTTAGAACAGCTATCGGTAATATTGATACCATAATTGATATTAAAGAAATTAACACTGATTTTATGGAAGCGTAAATTTGCTGCATTAGTAATCGCAAGTCCGGTAGTAATACCTGTAAAAATAACACTATCTGCATCATCAGCAGCAGAAGTAAAGGTAACGGTTTTCACACTATCTGTTCCGGGATAAGTACCTGAAAAAGCCATATCGTAATAGGTTCCACTTGCAAGTTTAAATACTACAGGACCTCCCAAGCCGCAATAGCTCATAATACTGATAGCTTCGCTAATAGATAAGAAATCTGCACCGGCACCGCCAACAGTATAATCTCCACTCAATGGAGCAATACAACCGTATGTTGACATTTCAACGGTATCGTTCAACACATTCATATCGGTAGCTTGACCATTTGGATTAGAAATCCATATTTTTACATAATTATTTCCATTAGCAGGGAGAAAAGTTCCTAAATAAACTGTATCTGTTTCATAGGCTAATAAAGAACCCACCCAATTGTAAGGTGTTTGTAGAACACCGTTGACAGACCAATTCACGGTAAGACTTACAATGGTATCGCTTGTACCTACGTTCATAAACATAGCGTTAACAGCTGTTGCCTGATTTACTGTTGCGGAACGTGACCATCCCAAAGCATTCAAAGATGCTACATCAAAGCTAAGTTTAGGTTGGGTATATGCACCCATAGCCGTTAAGCCTACACGTGCACTGTCTAAAATATCATAAGGGACCATTCCGAGCACCGGACAATTTAAATTCGTATAATACAATAACATTAAACTCTTGGTAGGATCATAAAAGTTAGCAGCTACACTTACCGAATTCGAATCTTGACCGGTTGTTGTTCTCCATGAAGTCATATCAGCTACAGGACCGCCTGCATAGCCAACATAATTTCCGTTGCTACTGTAATAATTATTATAATCCATATACCATGTACTACCTAAATAACCCATACCGGCTAAATAGAGAGGATAACCACCTTCGGTAACTAGATTATTATTGTATACATTCAGTATACTTGCCGAATTTACCAACCAAATAGCAGCACCTTGTGTTTGACCGGTACGTAAAATGGAATTATGGAATACATTTGCCGATGTAGACGAAATGGTCATTCCATCTTCAGCAGCACCGCTAACATTAATAATAATTTCGTTATTAGCAATCATCGCTAAATTTACGGAATCCAAATAATTTAAATAGTAAATATACATACCAATTGGTGTTACTATTGCCATAGAAGAATGAATTCTGTTTTTAGTTAAATATTCTCCATGATTATAATAAAGATACATCCCATAAAAATTAGTACCCATATTCACCGAGCGTGAAGTTATGGTATTTTTAGTAATATAAGTAAATTCATTGTATCTCATATAAAGACCGTAGTAATAAGAATTCTTAATGGTATTATTAGCTACATATACATTGGTATTATAACTCGTTTGACTCATACCTTCAATATAAATACCGTAATAGGCCCCATTGATGACATTATTATAAATACGCAATTTATTTACCAATCCGGTAGTTGCGCCTTTATAAATACCTCCGGAAGCAACTGAAGAAACAGTATCCATATTAATGATACAATTATTTATATCAATATTACTGCATGCATCGGTAATTCTAACACCAACGGTTCCTAATGTTCCGTCTAAGGTAAGATTTTTAATAATAATATTGTGTGAACGTGCAATATTGATTACCATGGTTTGGGTTGAATCTTTTACGATGGTAACATCATGGGGATTTCCCGATAATGAAGTTAACACTATGGAATCTCTCGCACCTAAAATATTATCATAATCAATAAAATTAATGGCTTCCTGGTAGGTGCCATTTTGAAGTTGTAAGGTTACTTTCCCGCTTGTTCCACATAATTCGATGATATCCAATGCTTCGTTTACACTTGCAAAATCACCGGTGCTACCAATGGTATAATTTCCACTTAATATCACATCACAACCATAAGGTGTAATTTCCAGAATGGTATCGGAAGTGGTATTAGACACCCCATTCGGCATGCCGACCCAAACGACAATGGTATCGTATTCACTCATTCGTGGAACATAATTACCTATTGTTACTTGACCGGTAAACGCTTCCGCCAAACTACCTGAATAATTGTAAGGCGTTTGTAACACCCCATTTACACTCCAATTCAGCACTGCGCTGGATAATGTTTTCAATCCCCTGTTTTGTATGGAAACTACTACCGGTGTTGATTGACCGGCGATAGCTCCTCTTCCCGGATTATCAATCGATGTTAAGGCGACCGAATTACTGTCCATACCCCATAATCGTCCGATATAATAGGCTGCATAAGCCGTTCCATCATTACCTATGCTATCGGTAGCATACACCGAATAAACAACACTGGTACCAATCAGCTGTTGAGGAATCGTATCTATCCATATCGAATCTCCTTCATAAGGATTCATATAACTTGAATCTAATACAGTAATACCATTGCGAGTATAGCTTAAACGCAAAACAGGTGTTCTCAAAGGCATCAATGTTCTTTTGGCTGCTTTAGCAATAATCTCATAGGGACCTGTCGAATAGACAGTATCTTTCACATAAGGTTCTATTAATTGTACCACAGGAGGTCTGATTGCTCCGGTAGAACCTATCAATTCAAAATTATCAATGAACCATCCCCAAGCAAATTGAGAACCTAACTGACTTCCTTTCTTAATTTTAAATCTAAATTGTACCCGTGCGTAGGAAACTTCTTGACTGATATCGAAACTTTCTGTTTTCCACCATCCATTGGTAGGCTGTGCCATCAAATCAGCACTTACCCATTCCGGATAACTCACATCACTAAACACTCGCTGTTTTGAATACGTTTTGCTTGTGCCTTGATAACTTGCCGCCGGTATTTGACGCCATGTGGCTCCTACATAATCTTCTCTATACTCAACGGTTGCTATATCAACTTCTGCGACTTTACATATATGTGTAAAACGCAAATAGGCATTACCGTAAGCAGTTAAATCATAATAGGGAGTCATCAATACAACAGAATCTCCTGTATTGTTAGGAATAAAACCTAAACAAGAATTACTGCCACTTGCACTAAGTGTATTGGTAACTAACCAAGAATTGGATGGATTTATCGAAAAAGTATTCGCACCATCAAAATTTTGTACAAAGGTTACTTTTGTTTGTGTGAAGCCGGTCATGTATAATAACATGATAGCAAACATGGTAAAACAAACTCTTTTTTTCATTTTTAAACACTATTGTCCGATAAAAAAATAAAAAAAAGAGAAGGAGATAATTAAACCTCCTTTCTCATTTGAGTAAATTTGTACTTCGAAATTTAACACATTTACTCATGGGCAAAAGTACAATTTTTTTCGG
>JAQVNO010000080.1 GCA_028703095.1 Bacteroidales bacterium | reverse complement strand
TTAAAATCAACTGGAAGCATAATCAAGACCCTAAATCACATCCCCGAAACCGTTTTTCGGCAGATGTTAATTTTATCACCAGTAACTTCAACCAACGTAATATTGTTGAAGTAAGCGATTATGTAAATACTAACTTTACCTCTGCTATTAGTTTCTCAACCAGTTGGAAAAACAATTATTCATTAGGTATTAATGCCGATTTATCACAGAATGTTAAAACCAAATACATGCAATTAACACTTCCCAATATAAATTTCAACATCAGCCAATTTTATCCACTAAGAAGACGCAATGTAGTAGGGAAACTTCGTTGGTATGAAAACATTTCGATGTCGTACAACACCATACTTACTAACAATATAGGATTATACGATACGCTTGCATTGTCACAACAAATTCCCGATAATATGAAATACGGGATGTCACACGCGATTCCAATTTCAAGTAGCATCAAGATTTTTAAATACTTAGATTGGAACAATTCCATTCGGTTAAATGAATATTGGCAATTTAAAGGAGCCTTGCGCTCATGGGCACAAGACACTGCAGGAAATCCATTTATTGCAAAAGACACCCTCTATGGATTTTTTGCCACTCACGATATCACTTACACTTCAACATTAAGAACTACTTTGTATGGCATGTACAGCTTAAAAAAAGGAAAAGTAAAAGCTTTCAGGCATGAATTTATCCCTGCTCTATCTTTTTCCTATCGTCCGGCTATCAACAAAAGTCATTTTAAATCCTATTTTGATTCCACTAAGAACGAAACTCAAATTTATTCCCCCACAGAAGGATTTCTTTACGGCAGACCCTTGGAAAAACAATCTGCTGCTTTAAGTTTAACCTTCAGCAATAAATTAGAAATGAAAGTTGCCAATAAAAAAGACAGCACAGGAACACCAAAAAAAGTTACCATTATTGAAAATTTAACCATTGGATCCAGTTATGTTTTCACCGCCGACTCCATGCGATGGCAACCCTTAAGCATTACAGGAAGAACCACCCTTTTCAAATCCTTATTCCTTAATTTCGGAGCCGGTCTCGACCCTTATATCATTGGCACTTCCGGACGAAGAGTAGATACCTTTGAACTCAATGAAAACAAACGATTGTTCCGCTTATCAAATACTTCTTTTTCCATTTCATTAACTTATTCCATCAATGATGAATTGTTTAAAAACAAGGATGAATCCGGAGGATTTTCATCGTTAGGAAAATGGAGTATCAATATCAGTTACTCTTTTAATTATAACATCAGTGATAATTACAGATATTATATATTGGTGAAACCGGACTCTAACAAATTCAATCAACAAATGACAAACACTTTAAATTTGCAAGGCAATTTTCAACTAACTCAAAAATGGCGTCTTGCTTTCACTACAGGATATGATTTCATCTCTAAAAGCTTTTCCGTTTCTTCCTTTGACATATACAGAGATTTACACTGTTGGGAGATGGGATTCAAATGGAGACCTTTTGGAAGCATGAGAGGATTTGAATTTTCTATTAATGTAAAGTCGAATATGTTAAAAGATTTAAAATTACCTATCAATAAGGATTATCGGGATTATTAAAGGGATGTGAAATAAAAAAATCAATAAAACGTTAATGTATTGTTTGTGAATAATTAATTAAAGATGAATATATTTTCTATAGTAAATAACGGTGAAAAAACAGAAAAAGCCGTACATTTGAATATTGTTGAAAGGATTTTACACGATATAGGAGATTACTTATTGTTGATGAAAAGGTTTTTTTCAAAGCCTGAAAACGGTCCCTATTTCAGAAAACAATTGGTAGATGAAATTAATGGATTATGTATTGACTCCTTACTAATTGTATCGATAATCTCTATTTTTATGGGTGCTGTTATCACCATTCAAACGAATTTACAAATTGAAAATCCCTTATTACCCACATGGACTATAGGTTTTGTGGTTCGTCAATCCATTGTATTGGAATTTGCCCCTACCATCATCAGTGTTTTTCTTGCAGGAAAGATAGGATCACGCATTGCATCTGAAATTGGAACAATGAAAGTTACCGAACAAGTTGATGCATTAGAGACGATGGGAATTAACTCAGCATCACACTTAATATTACCTAAAATTGTTGCTTGTACATTTATTAATCCATTATTAATTATTATCGGTATATTTTTGGGATTATTAGGTGGTTGGGGAGCTTGTGAGTTTTTAGGCACCATTCCTTCCTCTCAATACATTGAAGGGATACGTTCATGGTTTTTAGCCCGCGATATCTATTATGCCATCTTTAAAACGCTTACGTTCGCTTTTGTGATTGCTTCCGTATCGGGTTATTGGGGCTATATCACCAAAGGTGGTGCCTTAGAAGTAGGAAAAACAAGTACAAAAGCTGTTGTAAACAGCAGCTTTATGATTTTATTATTAGACCTTTTATTAACAGAATTATTCCTTGGATAAACATGGTTAAAGTAGAAAATGTATATAAATTTTTTGATGGGAAAGAGGTCTTACATGACATTACCTGCCAATTTGAGCCCGGAAAAACCAATTTAATAATCGGACAAAGCGGCTCCGGAAAAACCGTACTCATGAAATGTCTCATCGGATTATATGAAGCCGATCAGGGGACTATCTTTTATGACAAAAGAGATTTTTCCAATATGTCAAAAAAAGAACGAAAATATATGCGTCAAGAAATGGGAGTTCTATTTCAAGGGGGTGCCTTATTTGATTCCATGACAGTCAAAGAAAATATTATGTTTCCATTAATTATGCTTTCAAATGAAACCGCCTCTGAGAAAAATGATAGGGTAGATTTTTGTTTGGAAAGAGTGAATTTAAAAGATACTCATGAATTATATCCTTCTCAATTAAGTGGCGGTATGAAAAAACGGGTTGCCATCGCCCGTGCCATTGCTTTGAATCCGAAATATCTTTTTTGCGATGAACCTAATTCCGGATTAGACCCTAAAACATCCCTTGTTATCGATGAATTGATATCTGAAATCACGCATGAATATCAAATGACAACCATTATAAACACTCATGATATGAATTCAGTTATGGCGATAGGAGAAACTGTTTCGTTTATTTTTGAAGGAAAACTATGGTGGCAAGGGTCAAACAAAGATATCCTCAATGCCGATAATGAAGAACTAAATAATTTTGTGTATGCTAACAAGTTTGTTCATCAATTTTTATCTAAAAAATAAAAGATGTTTAAAATTATTGATATACTTATAATCCTTGCTATGGTTTGGTTCGGATACAAAGGAATCAAAAGAGGACTTATTCTTGAAGTATTTTCAATAATTGCGTTGTTGGTAGGTGGATGGGGAGCCATTTATTTATCGGATATTACTGCTGAATTGATAGGTGCGGAATCCGAAACCATGCATTTACTTTCGTTAGCTATCACCTTTTTTATTTGTATTTTAGCAGTTTTTCTTATCGGAAAATTATTCAAAATAAGTGTTTCTTTTGTTATTTCCGACTTTATCGACAAAGCATTGGGTTTTGTTTTCGGGGTATTTAAAATTTTATTTTTGGCAGGTATTATATTTTATTACGTTGCCTCCGTTGATGTAAATGAAAAAGTGCTGACTGCTACTGCTAAAGAAAAGATACTCCTTTACAAACCGGCATTTGTAACGGCAAATTTTCTATTGCCAAAAATTAAAACTGCCAATGAAGTCATCAAAGAGAAATGTCCTGCAATCATAACAGATACACTTGTCTTAAAACATAACAAGCACAATGAATAAAATCATTTCCGTTATCGGTGCCAGACCTCAATTTATCAAAGCTGCAGCTTTATGCAGGGCGATTAAGCAGGAATTCTCTACACAGCTACAACATATCATTATACATACAGGGCAACATTACGATAAAAATATGTCGGAAGTTTTCTTTGATGAACTCGCCATAGACCCGCCTGCCTATCATTTAGAAATGCATACGGAAAATCAAATTTTTCCCATGCAAGAAAGCATTCAAGGAATAAGAGAAATAATACACAAAGAGAAACCTGAAATGGTATTGGTTTACGGCGACACCTATTCGACGCTAGCAGGAGCTATGGCTGCCGAAGCATGCCTTTTGCCTTTAGCCCACATAGAAGCAGGCATGCGTTCCTTCAACGACATGCCTGAAGAAGTAAATCGTACAGAAACCGATAAACGAGCAAGTGTTTTATTTTGCCCTACACAAACTGCTGTTAACAATTTAATAAATGAAGGGCTGTCGTTGGACACTACAAAACCTTTCCATTCAAAAAACAAGAAAATATTTCTGTCCGGTGATATAATGTATGACCATGCTTTATTTTTTAAAAACAAAGAAATCCCTTTATCCCGTTCATTAAAAAATATTCTAACCCTAGTTCCTTCGTTTCTTTTAACAACCATTCACCGTAAAGAAAACACTGACGATGAAAAACGTTTAAGAAATATTATAAAAGGCTTACTTTTAATTGCTGATAAAAAGCAACACCTTGTTTTTCCTATGCATCCGCGTACAAAAAAAATGCTTACACTTTTTTTAAGTCCCGAAGAACAACATGTTTTTTATTTACATCCGTACATTCATAGTTTAAATCCCGTTTCTTATTTAGAAATGATGTATCTAGAAAACAAAGCGGATATGATAATAACAGATTCCGGTGGCGTACAAAAAGAAGCATATTTCTATCAAAAACCCTGTATAATCCTTCGACCTGAAACCGAATGGATAGAAATAATAGAATCCAAATGCGGCATTCTTTGTAATGTTTTGCCTGATTCTATTTGGAAAGCATATATCGCATACACGGAAAATCCACCAAAAGACTTTCCTCCGTTTTTTGGAAATGGTCATGCTGCCTCCTTTATTTGTAATTCAATAACAGAACTCTTAAAAGAATAAGCTTTTTATATCTTTTTTTTTAAAATAGTTCTTCCTTCGTCTCAAAAAAAATTATATTTTTGCATCTGGGTAAGTCTTATACGATCTGCTCCTGTTGAACTCCCCCAGGATTGGAAGATAGCAAGGGTAAGATGGTTGAGCGATGCGATATAAGTAGCTTACCCTTTTTTTATAAATTTGAGTTTATGCTTTTAAAACTATATGAAAACAATCCCAACGAAAGACAAATCAATCAAGTAGTTGATTGTTTGAAAAATGGAGGGATTATTATTTATCCTACCGATACTATTTACGGAATCGGATGCGACTTATACCATGCCAAAGCTTTAGACCGTTTGTGTTCAATTACCGGAAAGAAAAGAGAAAAATCAAATTTTTCATTTATATGTCATGATTTAAGAAATTTATCAGATTATACACTCCCTTTAAACAATGCCATATTTAAATTAATGAAAGAATTACTTCCGGGACCTTATACATTTGTTTTAGAAGCTAATAGCAATGTGCCAAAGTTCATACAAAAAAAGAAAACCGTAGGCATAAGAGTTCCTGATAATAACATAGCCCGTGCCATTGTAGAGAAACTGGGACGACCTATATTAAACGCATCGTTGAAAATAAAAGATGATTTTTTAGAATATTATACTGAACCGGAATTAATATATGAACAATATCAAGACACAGTAGATGTTGTAATTGATGGAGGAGCAGGAGATTACAAACCATCATCCGTCATTCGTTGCATAGATGGAGACATTACTATCCTACGCGAAGGGAAAGGAGATGTTTCCTTTTTGGAATAAACAGCAATTCGTTCTGTCGCTGTATTGCATTTGCAATACAGAGGAAAGTCCGGACAACACAGAGCACCATACTTCCTAACGGGAAGGGCTTGTGCAAACAAGTACAGATAGTGCCACAGAAAATTACCGCCTTGCAAAAGGTAAGGGTGAAAACGTGAGGTAAGAGCTCACGCAGTAAGCAGGCAACTGTTTATTGGGGTAAACCTTATGGGTTGAAAGACCATGTAAACCGAGGCTTGAGGGCTGCTCGTCCAATCTCGGAGGGTAGGTTGCTTGAGGTGTTTAGTGATAAACATCCCAGATAAATGACAGAAGTTTTGAGTAATCAAAATACAGAATCCGGCTTACAGAATTGCTGTTTTTTTATTCTTCGTACATATAACCGATACCTTTTACGGTTTTTATATTTTCAATCTCCATTCTTTTACGCAATCTCCGGATATGTACATCTATGGTTCTATCCCCTACTATAATTTTATTTCCCCATAAATGAGTATATATCTCCTCTCTACGGACAACTTTATTGCAGCGTGAGGCCAATAAAAATAAGATTTCGAACTCTTTGCGTGGAAGAAGAACTTTTTCTTCCTTATATATGACTTGATAACGTTCCCTATCAATAAGCATATCTTTCAATTCAATTCTGTTATCATCAGTTTGTACTTCACTTTCCGATATACGTCGAAATAAAGACTTAACTTTTGATTTTAACACTTTTGGACGAATCGGTTTGGTTATATAATCATCAGCACCCGACTCCAGACCCATAATTTGAGAATAATCTTCTCCCCTTGCCGACAGAAAAACAATAAGCGTATCATTAAAATCCTCTCGGCTTTTTAATTCCAAACACGTTTCTATCCCATCCATTACAGGCATCATCACATCCAATAATATCAAATGAGGCTTAATTTCCAAGGCTTTTTCTACTGCTTTTTTTCCATTATTAGCTGTAAACACTTGATATCCTTCATTTTTTAAATTATAACCAATGAATTCTAAGATATCGGGCTCATCATCTACTAATAAAATACGTATATTGTAATTGGACATCCAAGGTGTTTTATATAATTGCAAAAATATATTTTTTTATATTATAAAATACAATAACTTGACTTAACACATTATTAAAAATTTATAATTAAATAATATGTCTATTAAAAGCTGTAATACACAAGAGTATTTTATCTTTTAAGCATGCATAAAAGATAAAAAAAAGATTAGATTGAACAATACTATTATATAATGGTTTTTATATAGAATTAAAACGATAACCTTTCAATACATTATGACAAATTGGAAATTAAATAAAGAAAATATATTACAAGATATTTTAGCCGGAGAAACGGAGATAATACCTTTGTTAAATCCTGCTGAAATGGAAGAAATGGAAAAATTTGAAATTCCGGAAAGTGTTCCCGTATTACCATTACGCAATACGGTGATGTTTCCCGGCATTGTCATTCCGGTTACAGTAGGACGTGAAAAATCGATTGAGCTAGTGAATGAAAACTATAAAAAAAAGCAACTTATCGGCGTAATTACTCAAAAAGATGAAGATATACAGGACCCCGAACCCAATGATTTATATCACATTGGTACTTTATCTCGCATTTTAAAAATCTATCGCATGGTAGATGGTGGAACGACGATTATTATCCAAGGGGTTAAATTATTTAAAATTGAACAAATTATCACAACGGAACCTTATTTGCAAGCCACAATTTCCGCTTATATAACCAATGATTCCGATAAAAAATTACTCAACAGCGATGAATTCAAAGCTACCATGTCTTCCTTAACGGAAATCACGGATAAATGCATGAAATTATCTTCTGCACATTTACCTGCTGAAGCTATTTTTACTTTAAAAAACATCAATCATCCTTCTTTTTTAATCAATTTTTTAGCCTCTAATTTAAGCTTGGAAGTAATAGAAAAACAAAACATTCTTGAGAATCCGGACATATTAAGTCGTGCTAAAATAGTATTGCGAAATCAAATTCGATGTCTTGAAATGGAAGAACTTAAAGCTGAAATACAAAAGAAAGCCAAGACAGAATTGGACAAACAACAAAAAGAATATCTTTTAAATCAGCAATTAAAAGTCATACAAGATGAGTTGGGAAATAATAGCATTGACCAAACCGTTCAGGATTTAAAAGCAAGAGGTGAAAAGAAAAAGTGGGACGATAAAACAAAAAAACAATTTGAAAAAAGTCTGGCTAAATTAGAACGTATGCACCAAATGTCTCCCGACTTTACCGTTGAATTAAATTATCTGGAACTTTTAGTTGACCTTCCATGGAATGAATATACAAACACGAATATAGACCTGACAAAAGCACGACAAATTTTGGATGAAGACCATTACGGTTTGGATAAAATTAAAGATCGCATCATTGAATATCTTGCTGTTTTGAAATTAAAAGGAGATATGAAATCTCCTATTTTATGTTTTGTAGGACCTCCGGGAGTAGGAAAAACTTCTCTGGGTAAATCGGTAGCAAGGGCAATGGAACGAAAATATATTCGAATGTCCTTAGGCGGATTACACGATGAATCAGAAATTAGAGGTCATCGCAAAACCTATATTGGAGCCATGCCCGGACGTATCATTCAAAGCATTCGCAAAGCAGAATCCTCAAATCCGGTCTTTGTACTGGATGAAATTGATAAAATATCGGGGGCTACCCATCAAGGGGACCCATCCTCTGCCATGTTGGAGGTACTCGACCCCGAACAAAACAATGCTTTTTACGATAATTTTTTGGAAACCACCTACGATTTATCAAAAGTTATGTTTATTGCCACTGCCAACACACTCAACAGCATACATCCTGCTTTGGTTGACAGAATGGAAATTATTGATTTAAATAGCTATCTCATGGAAGAAAAAATTGAAATAGCCAAACGCCATCTTATCCCCCGACAGATAATGGAGCATGGATTAGCAAAAAAACACATTTCTTTCTCTGATACTATCATACGACAAATTATCAGTGATTATACCCGTGAAGCCGGAGTAAGAATTTTAGAAAAAACCATTGCCAAAATGATACGTCATCAAGCCTTTCTTATTGCCAATAATGAAAGCTATACGAAAAGTATCAAAGCAGAACACTTAAAAAAGGTACTGGGAAGCCCTTTATATAAAAGAGAAAAAGATTTAAAACAAAACAAAGTAGGAATTGCCATTGGCTTGGCATGGACGCCTGTGGGAGGAGAAATCTTATTTATTGAAACTGCCATCTCCGAAGGAAAAGGAAATATCTCTATCACCGGAAATTTAGGTGACATCATGAAAGAATCTGCTACCATTGCTTATGAATACCTTAAAGCAAATGCTAAAGATTTCAATATTGACACTAGTATTTTTGAGAAAAAAGATGTCTATATTCACATTCCTGAAGGAGCAACCCCCAAAGACGGTCCTTCTGCCGGCATAACCATGCTGACTGCATTGGTGTCTACTTTTACAGGTTTAAAACCCAGACACAATGTAGCTATGACCGGCGAGATTACTCTAAGAGGGAAAATATCTCCCGTTGGCGGTATCAAAGAAAAAATTCTGGCTGCCAAACGCGCTGACATCTCTGACATTGTCCTTCCATCTGACAACAAAAACAATGTGGATGAAATAGACGAGAAATACATAGAAGGCATGAATTTTCATTATTTCAGTAACATGACTGAAGCTTTGAAATTTAATCTTCAACTATAAAGGATTTATAAGCTAATTATCACTTTTTTTTTAAAAAGTGATGTCGCGAGTGCCGAAATCAATTAAAAATTAAGAATTAAAATTGATGCAAGGCTCTAAAATACTAAAAAAACGGAAAAATCTAAAAAGTATGCATACTTCTTATCATTTGTACGCATACAAATTGTAGTTTACACGCATACAAATTGTAGTTTGTACACATGCTAATTCTTAGAGAGGGAAAATCGCTTATTTAATATAAAAATAGCTTGGGAAGGAGGGATGTTATAAGAGCTCTAAAAACTGATAGCTGACAGCTTCCCACATTCATAAAACGCTGTGCCTGTCTTTTTCATCGGAGCACGGGGACTCGTTGCAAGGAGCTCCCATGCTCGTTGAAACGAGATTGCAATCTCGTTGGGTTGAGAATGCAATCTCGCCGAGTTGAGATTGCATT
>JAQVNO010000079.1 GCA_028703095.1 Bacteroidales bacterium | reverse complement strand
GCAGGCTTGCGGATGCTCGTCTGCAGGCTTGCGGATTTTATCCGCAGGCTTGCTGTTTTGAAAAAGCCGGTTTCCAAGCTAAAAATGGCGGGTTTTAGGCGTATTTTCCTGCATTTTTCCACCTCGGGAAAGAAAAAAATAAAAAAAATAGGACAATAACCTTAACAAAAAAACATCATAAAATAAACGTTAAAATCTTTCAAAATATGAAAAAAACAGGAAGAAAGTTTACATCAGTTTTTAAGATAAATTTGTGTTAGAATTATTAAAAGAGCTGAACACTTTAAGTGAAATAGCTCAGAAGTATGAAATCCATCCAACAATAATAAGTAAATGGAAAACTGAGTTTTTAGAAAAGGCTTCCATCGTTTTTAAAAACAGAAAAAGAAAAAACGAAAGAATTATTCGACCCTGAAGAACTATTCAAGAAGGTCGGGAAAATGAAGATAGAAAATGGTAATATCAATCGTTATTTTTCATAGCAGCTCAAAAAAAGAGTTAACCAAATTTAGATAATAACTGATTTTTGAATTGTTTTTTATTTATTTTTGCAGCGTAAAATATAAACCCAAAATGGTGATGAGTACAATGTTTTTTCATTTATTTATTCCGGACAAATCAATAAGATATGCCTTTGGGTTGTGTTTTTATGTTTGGGTACTGTTTACACCTTTATTCAAACAGCTAATTTTGCTTGTTAAGCAAGCGTTTGTGTGTAAAACGCTGATATTCACCCCCCCCCTCAACAACAAAACAATGCTCGCTGGATGTGGGAGGTGATGACTTTTATAGAGGGTGTTTCCCTCAGATGAATGTATTAACCTGAAAATCTTTCAAAGCATATTAATTATACTTCTGTAAAACCTACATTAAACAAATAATTATTTTCTATCAAACACAACTATAATTAACGGAATAAAAATGATTAAAAATAAATCAGAAAATGAAAAAAATTGTATTAATATTTAGTTTAATAGGATTAATCTTTTTATCATGTAACAAAGATGATATTTCTAAAAACGAAACCTCAAATTCTGTATTAAAATCAAATGAAGAAGAACCAGTTTCACCTGAATTTGTAAGTACCCTTCCTGCTTATCCAGCAGAAGCCTTATACTTAATACAGCGTGAATATGAAACATTTATGGATAGTTCCAGTTTAAAATCAAGAACTATATATTACGGAACGAGTTGCATTTCTATTGATAGTCTTTCACTTTACCAGTATACGGAAATACGCTTACTTACATTATACCCCGAAACAGCTTATGAAGGAATGGTCAATGATATGATTGAAGAAGCTACCTCTGCTTCTCAGGCATATAATGAATATTTAGAGAATCTTAGTATTTGGGAACTATCTCAAGATATTGATAATGGTTATCCCGATGAAAATGATGAAATTAATTCTATAGATGATCTTATTGATGTAATGGACATAACTTCAGAAGAAGAAACGTATATTGAAAGTTTTGATTTGTTAGCAAGAGATTCTAACTATGCAACCATTGAGGACATTAATAATTTAATTGGAACAAACACACCGGAGGGATGTTCCGAAAAAGCTTTTTTAGGTCCTTTTTTATATGCTGCTGCTTTAACTCCATTAGCAGATACTTATTCAGTTGCCACAATATTAGTATGTAGAAAAAGAGCTTTAGACAAACAAATTGAATATTATGATCCAAATGATATAAAAGGTGATGCATTTAGACATGTTTATGTAAATATGTTACTACGTAGATATTTAACAGAAGTGGCAGCTTGGTTCATTATGGATGTCTTTTGGGAAAATTATTCACAAAATGCACCCCGCGATAAATATATGGATTTGCATAATAATTATGTAGGACGACATTCAAAGTATGCATTATTTAGAGGAGATTGGGCTAATGACATGTACGATTGGGGATTATGGGGGCAAAGAGTAAGAGGTTATATTTTTAATGCCTCAAGTAATGGGTCGTTAAAAACATGGACAACCAGCACCCCAACCAGTACGATAAAATCAGAAGAAAGTAATACAAGTAAATCTCGTTATATTTATTATCAATAATTTTAACAAAAATGAAAAATTTTAAATTTATAATTATTTTATCCTCAATCTTATTCGTTTCTTGTGAAATAACAACAAATACGACAGATTATATGGTATTCATTAATGAATGTAGTGATACTGTTGTTGTTGCTTTTACTTTTGATAATAAAGTAAAAGATACAGTTTTTATGAATAACAAAGGAACTTTTAGTGGATTTACATTATCTGATTTTAAAAAAGGAGATGAAGGTATTGACGAATCTACTTTTTTAGCCCACGCTAATAATCTAACTATTTATAGAATAAAAAACAACGATACGTTATTTATGAATAAAGAAAAATACAATAACATAAAAGCTTGGAATAAATCTATTCAAAATGATATGGCAATTAAAATTACACGGTATGAGTTAACCATCACGGATGATATGTTTAAGTAAAGCTATCGAATACTAAGTTAATTCGTTCAAAAGGCTGTTTTAAGACAGCCTTTTTTATTGAAAAACATCAGATTTTGAGCAAAGCAAAGATTTTCAAAATTATAAAATGAAAAAAATCGAATTATTTTAGACTATTTTGATAATAACTGATTTTTGAATTGTTTTTTATTTATTTTTGCAGCGTAAAATATAAACCCAAAATGGTGATGAGTACAATGTTTTTTCATTTATTTATTCCGGACAAATCAATAAGATATGCCTTTGGGTTGTGTTTTTATGTTTGGGTACTGTTTACACCTTTATTCAAACAGCTAATTTTGCTTGTTAAACAAGCGCTTACGTGTATAACGCTGATATTCACCCCCCCCCTCAACAACAAAACAATGCGCGTTGGGTATGGGCGGTAATGGCTTTTTATTGAGGGTGTTCCCTCAAAGCAATGTTTTACCTCCGAACCCACTTACCTTTGGTAAGTATTTAATCGAAAGTGTAAGCGAATGCGTAAAAAATAATAGCACACCGATGCTCACGAAATAATGAAAACGCAAAAAATACACATATAGAAAAATATTAAAACTATAAACTATTACAGTAAATTAACTAGATTTTTAACCCTTTAAAACATAACATATATGAAAAAGGTAAAAATAATTGTAGCCGCTATATTGGTAGTGGCTGTAGGAGCAGGTATATTTTGGGCTTGTAAAAAGGAATTTGAAAATAATAAAATTGAAAATAAAATAAAACTTCATAAATCAAATGGTAATAGTGTAAGAGAAAAGGCTAGTTCATTATCTGTAGGGTATTCTGGTTTAATATATGATAAAGATTGTTTAACTAATAACAATGTTTCTGATTATAAATCGAATGCTAAAAAAGATCATATTCTTTTAGATGACGGAATTGGAAGACCATTTCGTGTACAATATGAAGGTATTTCGTCTTTTTATTCTGTAACCAAAACTAATTGTTCTTCTATTTCAAATACTTTAGGTTTAAAATTACATAAAAAAAATTGTTAAAATGTATAATAAAAGAATTTTGTTTTTATTTATATCCATTTCTAATTTAGTATATGCCCAAAATGGTAGTTGGACAATCGGATTCAACACCGGATTAAGAGGTGAAGTGATGCAAGGTTCGGAAAAGCATCGTTTGTATAAGTTTGGAAGTCAAGTTTCAAGTCCGCCTTTGGAACTAAATTGTTTTTATGGTTTAACGAATCAATTATCGGTTGGTTTGGGTATAGGTTATATCGAACATTATGCAAGATGGAAAAGTCATGGCTATCCCTATTATTTTAATATTAATCAAAATGGGTTTGGAAATTATAACTATTTAATGTATAAATCGTTGCAAATACCCTTATCAATTAAATGGGATATTCCATTGTTTAATAGTAAATTTGGATTAATATCAACCATTGGATTAACTTTTGATATTCCTATTTCAAAACTCCCTATAATGTTTAATTCTACCTTACAGTCGAATATTATATACGAAGAAACCGATTGTATATTTACCCAATTTCATACCTTTTATCCCTATAATAAAAAGATTAATTATATTCTTAAAACAGGTTTCGGATGTATTTGTCATTTTAAAAATGGAATGAATATCTCATTAACAGGCGAATATCATGTAGGAACTCGCTTAATGCAGGAAGTGAATGTAGTTGAATATTTAACCATTAAAGCCAATAATAAAATTATTGAACCTTACGAAGATCGTTTGCTTGATTATGGAAGTTATTGGAACATTAGTTTAGGTATTTCATATATGTTTCAAAAAAAATAAAACTTCGTTTTATAATTATTCAAAAGGCTGTTTTCAAGACAGCCTTTTTTTGTTGAGAAACATCAGATTTTGAGCAAGGCAAAAATTTAACGTTTTTATCTTACCATACTGATAATTTTTATACTTTTGTACTACCAATAATATCAACACATGGAATCCATTAACGGCACTGTTTATTTTATTTCCGATTGTCATTTCGGCTTACCCGATAAAACCGAAAGCGACCTGCGTGAACGCCGCCTCATTACTTTTCTGGATTCCATCAAATCTACTGCTACGCATCTATTTTTATTGGGCGATATCTTTGATTTCTGGTTTGAATACAAAAATGTAGTTCCGAAAGACAACATCCGCTTTTTGGGAAAATTAGCGGAAATGGCGGATAGCGGCATCCATATTTACTATATTTTAGGCAACCACGACATGTGGAATTTCGGCTATTTACAAAAAGAAATCGGCATGACTCAATTGCGTGGCAACCACAGCTTTTTAATTAATGGGAAAAAAGTATTGCTCGGACACGGGGATGGCTTAGATCCCAAAGATTATGGATATCATTTGATTAAATGGATTTATGGACGTAAATTCAATCAACGTTGGTATGCTGCCTTGCATCCGCGTTGGGCTTTTGCCATCGCAAGAAGTGTTTCCTTGAAAAGTAGAAAAGCTCACCTTAAAGAAGATCGTCTTTTTTACGGCGAAGACAAAGAACCCATTATCGTCTATTGCAAAAAAATCCTACAATCCGAACACTACGATTATTTTCTCTTCGGTCATCGCCATTTTATGTTGGATTTCAAACTGAATGACAACTCCCGCTATATCAATACCGGCGACTGGATGACGCATGACAGCTATGTACTCATGGAAGAGGGCATGTGTACATTGAAACAATACGGAAGCGATTAATTGTTTTTACCGTATCCCCATATAATTTTTTGATGTACTTTTGCACGTTATATCCTAATACTGATAACAGACATGAAAGAGAATAGAAGAAAACCGGACTGGTTGAAAGTAAAGCTGGAATCCGGTGAAAATTTTGAAAAAGTAAAACAAACGGTTCACAAACACCACCTTCACACCATTTGTGAAAGCGGCAAATGTCCCAACAAAAGCAAGTGCTGGACCATGGGAACAGCTACGTTTATGATACTGGGAGATATATGCACCCGTTCCTGCAAATTTTGCGCTACCAAAACCGGAAAACCGCTTCCTCCCGATGCCGATGAGCCCTTGCGTCTTGCCGAAAGCATCCGCTTGATGAACTTAAATTATTGCGTTATTACTTCCGTCGACCGCGACGATTTACCGGATAAAGGCGCCCAACATTGGAGCGATTGCATTCTTGCTGTCCGCAACATGAATCCGCAAACAAAAATTGAAGTTCTCATCCCCGATTTCGATGGGAATACGGATTGGATACATAGCGTTTGCAAGGCCCAACCCCATGTTGTCGGACATAATTTAGAAACCGTAAAACGATTAACCCCCTCGGTAAGAAGTCGGGCTAATTACGAAACGAGTTTACAAACCTTGTCCGTCATAGCCCAATCAGGTATTGTTGCCAAATCGGGCATCATGGTCGGTATCGGAGAAACACAAGAAGAAGTCGTCGACCTGATGAAAGATCTTCGTTCTGTGGGATGTGAATTATTTACCATCGGTCAATACCTGCAACCCACACCTCAAAACCTGGAGGTTGTAGAATATATACACCCCGATGTGTTTGATTTTTACAAACAAAAAGGAATGGAATTAGGCTTTAAAGCCGTCGAAAGCGGTCCTTATGTCCGCTCTTCTTTTATGGCAGAACAATCGTACAGGAACAGTAAAATTAAAAAATCATGATATTCACCGATTGGCAACTCATCGATTATCAAACAGCCTGGGATAAACAAAAAGTTATTTTCAACAGTTTGATTGATAAAAAACTAAACCCCGAATTAGACATTCACGATATTACCCCTCAGGTTATTTTGTGTGAACATCCGCATGTATACACCTTGGGACATAACGGAAATGCGACAAATTTACTCGCTAACGAAGCCTTCCTCCAAAAAATAAATGCTACTTTCTTTCATATCGACAGAGGAGGCGACATTACCTATCACGGTCCCGGTCAGTTGGTGGGTTATCCGATACTCGATATTGCCGCAATGAAGTTATCGTTGAAAGAATATGTTCATTTGTTGGAAGAAAGCATTATTCAAACCATTGCTCACTACGGGATTAAAGGTACTCGTTTGCAAGGTGCTACCGGTGTTTGGCTGGATATTGATAAGCCGTCTATACGAAAAATCTGTGCCATCGGCATACGGGCAAGCCATTATGTTACTATGCACGGTTTTGCACTCAACGTAACTACCGACTTGAATTATTTTCACTATATCAATCCCTGTGGTTTTGTGGATAAAGGGGTTACGTCTCTCGAAAAAGAGTTGAATCATCCCCTGGATATGCAGGAAGTAAAAGAAGTTTTCAAAAAGTCCTTCACCGATATTTTCAAGCAATAGTTATGGAAAGATATGTACGTCAAAGCATGTTGCCCGAAATCGGAGAAGAAGGACAACGCAAAATTGCGAATGCTTCCGTATTATTGGTAGGTGTTGGCGGATTAGGGTCGGTAATCAGTCAATATTTGGTAGCAGCAGGAATCGGAACGATAGGTTTGGTGGATAACGATACGGTTTCCCTTCACAACTTACAACGACAAGTTTTATACCGAGAGCCCCAGGTAGGACTATCAAAAGCACTGACAGCCAAACAATCTTTACAAAAACTAAATTCCGAGGTGCATATTGAAGCCTATCCGCATTCGTTCAAACCGGCAAATGCGATTGGTTTGTGTGAAAATTATGATATTATCATCGACGGAACGGATAATTATACCACACGCTATCTTATGAACGATGTATGTGTGGGATTGGACAAGCCCATGATTTACGGAGCCATCTCAGCATTCTACGGACAAGTTTCCGTTTTCAATTACCGAGGCGGAGCAAGCTATCGTTGTTTATATCCACAAACAGAAGAAGAAAAGACAGTTCCCGTTGGTGTTTTCGGTATGTTGCCCGGCATTATAGGTTGCCTGCAAGTAAGCGAAACCCTGAAACTGATTACAGGCTGCGGTGAAATCCTCCACAACAAACTATTTACTATCGATTTATTGAACAATGCAACGTCTATCCTGCACCTCACTCCCAATCCCGATGAGCAACAAAAAGCACGGGAACGATTTAAAACCCTTTCAGAACGGTGATTTCGCTTTTTGTATTCCCCGCTTTGAATTAGTATGCGTGGTAACGACAAAAACCATGCGTAAAAATGACAAAAACCATGCGTGCAAATGACAAGAATCATGCGTGCAAATGACAAGAATCATGTGTGGTAATTATCCTCACATAGCCTTGTATTTTTTTTTAACCGCAAAGGGCGCAAAAATGCTACGCAAAAAACGCAAAGAGATATACACAACCTAAACCAATTTTTTTCCAAACGAAAATACTGAAAACACTTCGTTTATTCTTTGCTTTGCAAGCCGAAGGAAGGCTAATTATTATGTGGCCGACTTTTTAATCTGTGTTTAATTGTCAAAAGTCATTAATCAAAGGAGCTATATTATTATTGATTTTTACTTTATATTTACCATTAAACTCATAAGGCAAATCCTTCTCTTTTGGATTTTCTTGATTATAAAAATGCAAATCAATAATAAGAGAATCATTTACAAACTCTATATATCCTTTTATGTTTTTTACTGCCCAAGGAGAATCAGTTCTACGTTGAAATTGAGTAAATAATAAACTGTCTGGATATAATCTTCCATTAATCGTATTTACATAAAACCAGTCATACCCATCATACTCATATTTTTTTAAGTTAAAATTATGAATATTTTCTCTGCCTTTTGTATGATATTTAATCGAAACCTCATATTTATAGCCATTGGAATATTTGTATACATTAATCTCATTATATGCTTTGCTGTTTATATAACAAGAAGATGTCAAACATAAACAAATAAATATTGTAATAATCAATCTCATTGTGTCAATTTTAGTATGCCACATAACGTTTGACAATATGGACAGTAAAGGATTGCGGGCGATTTTCTGTCAAGTTATACCGATTTTTTACGAGCTACAAACCTTCGAATATCCCTGAAACCCACATGCACTATACCATTTATTAGCCATTGTTATTTTATTAAATTTACTTCTAAAATCTCTGTTTGTGTAATTCCTGATATTTCAATTTTCTTTTCAAGTTTTACTTTATTAATTATTTTCTTTTTAATGTCATAGTAATAATATGATTCTGAATTAACTGTAAAATTTGGTATTTCTTCCTTTTTTATTGGAGAATCACCCTGTTTAGACATTTCCTCTATCATATCTTTAATTATTCTATTAACCTCCTCTTGTTTTGCTTGTTCTCTATTTTTGATTATCAGTAATTTTTTTATTTGTGAATCTATTTTTATTTCACCTATAATAGGGAATGCTTCACCTCCAAATGGGTTAGGATAAAAGTATTCAGATTCTATACTTATACCAGTTATCAGGTTTTGGGAATATAGGTTAAAATATAATGCTATTTCAGGAAAATATGTTGAGATCAATATTTCAGGTGAAGAATAAGTTGGTTCTAATTGCTGATTTATAATAGCCATGGTTGCTGAATCAATTTTTGTCATCTGATTCTTATAAATTTTTAAAAGACCATTTTTAATATTTTCTTTCATTTTATTATAATTCAGTAGTTCTATTCCACCATTATTTGGATCAAATAAAACTTCTATTTCAATTCCCTTATAAATGTTAAATAATTCATTATACTCTGGTCCAATTTGGCTAATAATATCTTTTGGCCCGACAACCTTGGTATCACCATATTTCCATACACACTTTAAAAGGGTTCCAGATTGAGTAAAAACAGCTTCAATTTGTGTTAATTGTGCCAAATCCTTTATTATTGCTTTTTTCGAATCAATTTTAGCTCGTTTAACTGTAAATTTGTATGTCTTTTCTGTTTTAAAATTGCTTTCAATTTTAAAATTTTGACCGTAAGTTGTAAAAGAAATTAGAATTAAAAAGTAAATCAATGTTCTTTTCATTATGTATAGTTTTTTTTTAAAATAGTGCACAACAATTGTATATACACCCTATTGCGTTTATATTTACCTTAGTTGTAAGCTTGTTTATTGAAAATTTTATCATTGTATATTTTCTGTTTTTATTTTGCAAAAATAGTCTTTTTTTTAATGAAACAAGTAATATTATTTTTTTATCTTTTCCCTTTCCAAAGGCAAAATCCTTCCAAAAATGCGTGCTTTGGATAGGAGATGCTTCGTTAAAATACCAAAAAGTTCTTAAGCTTTTTTTTGTAAGCATTTTAAATTTTATATGGATGTTATAGAAATTCAATTTAATAAAAAATATTTTCATTTTTTTTGATTTTATGTATTTTTTTAATGTTTTTATCGTATACTTTTGTCTCAACATAAACCAAACATAATATATCAACTATGACAACAGACAGATTCAAATCAATAGGTAAAATTGGATTAATCTTCTTTTTATTATATATTATGTTGTTTAAAAAGACTAACCT
>JAQVNO010000005.1 GCA_028703095.1 Bacteroidales bacterium | reverse complement strand
TACTTCTCCGCCTATTTCTACTAAACAATTGGAGTAGCCATTCTTTACAATGTATGCTGCAACTATGTCTACTAAATATCCTTTGGCTACAGCGTTGAAATTTAATTGTATGCGGGAATCTGTTTTAATGATGCGATATTTTTGTACGGATACTTTTTGATAGCCGACAAATTCTTTTAAGCTATCAATTTGACTTTGATTGACATTTGCCGGTTTCTCTTTACCAAAACCCCAAGCATTGACCAAGGGACCTACCGTAATATCAAAAGCTCCATTTGTTAACATGCTCACTTCTTGTGAAATGTTAAAAATAGAAATAAAATCATCGGTTAATATAGCCTCTTGATTTTCGTTTATTTTTGAAATTAATGAGTTGGTATCAAAAATGCTTGCCATGGCTTCAAAGCTTGAAATCAAGGAGTCTACACGGTGATTCAATGTTGTATCTTCTTTTCCCATATAGCTTATGGAATAATAGGTTCCCAAAGCCATACCCTTAAAGTTTACTTTTTCTGTTTGTTGACAACCAACAAAAACAAACAAAATGAATGACCCTAAAACATATTTGTTAAATGTGAGTTTTAACATGGTATGATTCTTTATTTAGCTTGATGTACTACTACTTGAGGGAAAGGTATTTCTATTCCTTCTTTATCAAATGCAATTTTTAATCGCTTGCGTAATTCACCGCTTACTTCCCATTGTTTACTGGGTTGGGTTTCTCCTAAGATTTTTATAATAATGGCAGAATCGGCAAATTCATTTACTCTTAGAAATTGGGGAGCTTTGATAATAGATTCCTTCCATAAAGGGTCTTCTGCTAACTCATTGCCTATTTTATTGACTACTGATATGACATGTTCAAGGTTTGTATTATAAGCAATCCCTATGTCCATATTTACTCGTGAAAAATATTTAGATAGATTAGAGACTTTTGTTATCTCTCCGTGAGGAATATGGTGAACAGTGCCATTTAGATCTCTTAAGGTAGTCATTCTTAAGCTAATGTCTTCAACGAAACCGCCTAAATCGTTGAATTCAACATAATCACCTACTCGATATTGATTTTCAATAATGATAAAAAGACCGGATATTATATCTTTAATTAGATATTGACCTCCAAAACCAACAGCTAACCCTATTATGCCGGCACCAGCTAATATAGGTCCAATCATTAGACCCATTTCCGAAAGAACCATCAGTGTAGCAATAATAATAATTGTAATTTTAACTATACCCGAAAAAATACGAATTAATGTGTTTTCTCGTTTTTTTTCAGCTGTTACAGAAATAAAATTGTTTGAGACAACGGCAGCTCTGATGGCTTTTTCTATGATTTTAATAATGATTTTGTTTAGCACATATGAACCTACGATAATAAAAATTATTTTAATGCCGTGAGTTATGAGCCAAGGGGTAAGATTTTCAGACCATTTTAAAATTTCTTCTTTTATCATTGTGTATTTATTATAGTTAATATGTTATATTTTTATTTTTTTCTGTTTGGAAGATTTCCATTGCAGAGGGTGTGTTATTTATAATGTCGAAACGCAAGAAAGTAATTAAATTATGAAATCCTTGCATCCCTGCAGCACCGGGATTGATATATAATAGTTTATAGGTGGCATCATACATAACGCGTAATATATGTGAATGTCCGCACACAAAAATAGTCGGTTTATGAGTTTTTATTAATTGCAATGATGTTGGATTGTAGCGAGGAGGGTAGCCTCCGATGTGTGTCATACATACTTTTGTTTCTTCAATTGAAAATATTTCTTTTTCATTGCATGTATTTCTAATGTCTTGCCCATCAATATTCCCGTATACAGCTCGCAAGGGCTTAAAGGATGTTAGTTGTTCGAGTACTTCGCTACTGCCGATATCACCGCAATGCCATATTTCATCACAAGAAGCAAAGAAATCGAATACTTTCGGATGCAGATAAGCATGTGTATCGGAAAGAACACCTATTTTAACCATAAAAATTAATACCAATAAATAAATGCAAAACTTTGCATTTTAGAGTTATTTAAGAATTTTAAGAAATTCGAGGGTTAAATCCCATACTTCTTGCACGGTTTGAATAAGCAAGCGTTCATCGGGAGAATGTACTCCTCGTAAGGTAGGACCTATGGATATCATGTCCATTTCCGGATATTTTTCTCCAATAAGTCCGCATTCTAAGCCTGCATGAACCGCAAGAACAAGAGGTTCTTTTTTATACAGATTAACATAAGCTTGTTTCAATACTTTTAGTACTTGAGAATCGGGATTAGGAGTCCAACCCGGATAGCCTTCGTTATGTTCTATATCGGCATTGATTAATTCAAAGACGGAAGCAACCATGTTACAGGCATCTTCTTTCTTGCTTTCTACAGAAGAACGTTGACTCGTAGAAATGATTATTTGGTTGTTTTTCATTTTCAAAGAGGCTAAGTTGGTAGATGTTTCTACAAAATTCTCCATACTATGGTCCATAGCTAAAACACCGTGAGGACAGGCATAAAGGGCTTGTACTAAATCGCATTGGGAGAACTCGTCCATGACAAAAGCAGGTCTTTCTGTAGGTTCTATGCTTACTTCTACTTCAGAATCGGTATGTTTTAACTCATTTTTAATGGTCTGATGGAAATTTTTAATAAATTGTAGAAATTCGTTTTTATATTTATCCGGAATCATTACTATTGCTTTGCCTTCGCGTGCAATGGCATTATGAAGGTTGCCGGCATCTATCATAGCAATACACATGTCATAGTTAAAGGTCCCTTCGAATAGAATTCTGTTTAATATCTTGTTGCTATTTCCCAATCCCTTGTTTATGTCATCTCCACTATGACCTCCTTTGAGCCCCTTAATTGTAATTAAATAAGGGCTTGCATTTTCAGGAAGCTTTTCTTTTTTGAATTCTAAGGTGGCGATGGTACCTTTACCTCCTGCACATCCTATAAAAAATTGTCCTTCATCTTCTGAATCTAAGTTAATCAACATTTTTCCTTTTAACCAATTTGGTTCTAATGCAAAAGCACCGGTAAGTCCGGTTTCTTCATCAACAGCAAAAAGACATTCTATGAAACCATGCTCCAAGGTTTTATCTTCCAGCAATGCCAAAGAAATGGCAATGCCGATTCCGTCATCGGCTCCCAAGGTTGTACCTTTGGCTTTAATCCATTCTCCGTCAATATATGCTTGAATGGCATCCGTGTTAAAATTAAAATCTATGTCATTGTTTTTTTCACAAACCATATCCATGTGGCTTTGAAACACTATAGGAGTAACATTTTCTTTACCGGGACTTGCTGCTTTGCGTATAAGTACATTGCCGGCTTTATCACGGAGAGTTTCTAATCCCATTTTATTGCCGAAATCAATTAAATAGGCAATTATTTTTTCTTCTTTTTTTGAGGGACGTGGAATTTGACATATTTCATGGAAATATTTCCATACATTTTTTGGTTGTAGATTTAATATTTCGTGATCCATATTTTAAGTATTTTATAATTATTGGCAATATCTTATTTGGGAATGCAAAAATACATAATAATATAGCATAAAATTAATAAAAGAGAATTATTTTATGTGTGTGTATTATTTTCAATGGGTTATTCTCTGTGAGATAAGTGTTTTTTTAGATTGGCACAGAAACCACTTCAACGAATATTAGAGTATCCCCCAAATATAAACGACAATAATTAATAAGCTAAAAACTAATTTCAAGAAAGTTCCGCTAAGAAATCCGAGAAAGGAGCCGAAAGCAGCTTTTAAAGCAGTTTCAAAATTTTTATTATTGAGTATTTCACCAATAAAAGCACCGACAAAAGGCATAATGATAATTCCCAAAGGGGGAAAAACAAATAATCCGATAATCGTCCCAATCATACAACCCCAAGTTCCGTATTTAGAGCCACCGAATTTTTTAGTGCCTATGGCAGGAATTATATAATCTAAGACTGTAATGATAGCAACTACAACACCCATTAGCACTAAAAAGAAAACAGAAAAAGGTTGTTTTTCGGTAAATTGTAATAACAATAAAGCTCCGTATGCAATAGGAGGTCCCGGTAAAACGGGAATTACGCTGCCTATTAAACCGGTTATTAATAGAACTGTTCCTATGATAATGAGAATAATATCCATAGATTGATATTTCTTTTTATATTTACAAAAGTATATAAAAAGAAAATACCGCTCGGGGAAGGGAGCGGGTATTTTCACAAAAATAGTAAAATGAATTTGCAAGAGTAAATTACAATTACCGTGCCAAACCCATTTTTTTTATTTATTTTTTTTGCCAATTTTATAGCCGAATAAGGCAAAAATAAGAATGATAAAATAACACGGTATAGCAATCCAATAGGCCTGTTGAGTTCCTATGTTGTCAGCCAGTTTGCCATACATTAATGGCAATAAAGCACCTCCGGCTATAGCCATGATAAGGAATGCGGAAGCTTTTTTTGCATGATGACCTAATCCATCGAGAGCTAAGGGCCAAATAGTAGGCCATACCATTGCGTTGGACAATCCCAGTAAAGCAATAAAAAAAACTGTATGAGGAATGAGCATTTGAATAGGGGTTAAAGTCGTAATGTCGATGAAGGGAAATGAAAAATGGGCTTCTGCAGCGACACTTAGAGCTGCCACGACAAAAATGATTCCCAATACAGAACTTCCTATCAATGCTTGACGTTGTGATATTACTTTCGGTATTAAAATTACACCTATAAAATATCCTATTACCATCGATATTAAGGTAAGGCTTGTGAAATATTTAGCAGATTCTACTCCAACACCAAGAGATTTACCATATTGTATGACTGTATCTGCAGCTATTACTTCAACGCCTACGTAAAAGAACAAAGCAATAACGCCAAAGAACATATAAGGATATTTCCAAATGGATTGCGAGGGTTTATTTTCTATTTTATCTTCTTTATCTATTTCCGGTAAATGCGTGAATTTTATTAAAATTCCCAATAACACTAAAATAATTGTCATAATAAGGTAGGGTTGTACCAATTGTAGTGCAAGAGTGTCAAGCAAGGATGTTTGTAGTTTCGGGTCAGTGCTTAATTCTATTTCTTTAACTAGATGTTCACTCCCGGAAAAGAGTAAACTTGCTAATATCAGGGGAGCTAAAATACCGGCAAATTTATTACATATTCCCATAATACTAATCCGTTTTGCAGCACTCTCTATAGGGCCTAAAATAGTAACGTAAGGGTTAACGGCAGTTTGCATTAATGCCAAACCTGTTCCAAGAACAAACAATCCTATCAAGAATAAGATATAAGAACGTTCATATGCAGCGGGAATAAATAAAGCGGAACCGATAGCCATGGCAAAAAGTCCGGTTGCAATACCGTTTTTAAAACCAATTTTTTCCAGTATACGTGAAGATGGCAATGCCATTACAAAATAAGAAATGTAAAAGGCAAAGGTTACAAAATATGCAAAGAAATCACTTAATTGACATGCAATCTTTAAAAAGGGAATTAAGGTGCCGTTAAGCCAGGTAACAAACCCAAAAACAAAATATAAGATTCCGATAATAAATAAACTAAACTTGTAATTACGTCTTGATTGATTCATTTTTCCTTTTATTAAATTGAATTATTATTCATTAATCTTTCCATTCATCAGTATCGGATAAAAAATCTTTCATGTAATCTAACTGACGTCGGTCTCGTTTCGTAGGTCTACCTATACCTTGTTCTCTGTGTTCAACATTCATACGTAATAAACGCAAACGTTCGTATTCTTCTTCAGTAGTTAAATCTGTATAATAGTTTGCTGCCAGTTTGGCAGCGATGCGATTTTTTGGAGTATCGAGTACTTGCACCGTTTTGATAAGTTGTCCGATACGCACTTGCACAATGTCGTTTTCTTTTATTTCTCGCGAAGATTTACAATTCATTCCGCTTATTTTAATTTTTCCTGCATTACAAGCTTCGGTCGCAAGGGTACGTGTTTTGAATAAACGAACCATCCATAACCATTTGTCAATTCTTGTTTTTTGAAGCATAGCTAATAAGTAAATACGTATTGTATTATGTTAGCTCCCATTTGGAGAGCTTTGGTGCGAGTTTCTTCGGGATCAAGATGTACAGCATAGTCTTCCCACCCATCTCCTAAATCACATTCATAGGTATAAAAACAGATTAAACGGTTTTCATAAATCAATCCAAATCCTTGAGGAGGTTTTAAGTCGTGTTCGTGAATTTTTGGTAGTCCTTTTGAGAATGAATACTTTTGATGATAAATAGGATGAGAAAAAGGAAGTTCCACAAATTCTAGTTCGGGAAATACTTTTTTCATTTGAGCTCTGACAAATTTATCCATGCCGTAATTATCATCTATGTGTAAAAAGCCACCGGCAAGTAAATAATCTCTTAAATTTTTGCACTCTTCATCGGAAAAAACTACATTGCCGTGTCCGGTCATGTGAAGAAATGGATAGTTAAAAATCGCTTTACTGCCTACTTCCACGGTTGCAGGATTGGGGTCTAATGCAGTTCCCAAATTTTTATTGCAGAATTTTGTTAAATTGGGGAGTGAAGTAGGGTTTGCGTACCAATCGCCACCGCCTCTGTATTTTAATAATGCAACCTGCTGTGCATAAAGTTGTGTTGAAAAAATAAATATACTGAATATAAACAGGTATCTTTTCAATTTTTAATTAGTTTTAGTTTCGGCAAAATTACATTTTTATACAATACCATTTTCTCTTTTATGGAATTATTATTCCGGTAAATAAAAATGTCTGTTGGAAGCTTAATCCCGACAGACATTCTAAGTTAAAAGGCTTTGATAATTATTGCTTGATAAACTTTTTATAAATTGTTTTATGTGTGTCAGTTGTTAGTTTAATAATATAAATGCCATTTGCATAGGAAGAAACGTCAAGTTGTAATGCTTCTTTGGGTTCAAATCTATTAATGACTTTCCCCATAATATCTATTACTTCAATGATTTGTGTGTTTAAATTAAATGTTTTGATACTGAGTTTATCGCTTACAGGGTTTGGATACAATTGTATTTTACTTTCCATTGATGGCTCATTGATAGAAACATTTGTTTTTTGAACTATCATAAGCGTTCGGGATATGGGTCCGTTTGAAATATTATAGGTTGAAATGCGATTGGAACCTGTTGTATTATCTGATAATGCAGTAAATACTAATTGAGCAGAATCCGAGCCACTATTCATGTTAAGACTTATCCAATCTTGACCTCCGTTGATTGTCCAATCAACATTGGCAAATAAATCAACGGTAACAGCACTTCCTATTTGAGCATCTATGGAATCGGTTAATGCATCTAATTTGATAAAATCAGGCATTCGTTGTTCGATGATAACCGTATCATTTGAGAAAGATAATGCTTTAACAATTAAAGTACATACTCTATTACTTCCCCATGTATTTGCTGATTTGGCAGAAAAAAATATAGTATCGTTTCCATTGCCGGAAGTTTTATTTAATCCCAACCATGCACTTTCGTTGATAATTTCCCAATCTAAATTTGATGCAATATAAAAAGTATCAGAAGCACCTTTGGTTCCTTGAAGAAGACTATATTTAGGAGAAGCTTGAATAGTTAACATATAATTTGTTTGTATAACTTGCAGATATTTATTACCTATATTTTCACTGCCATTAATTGTAATTTGGCCTATCATATTTGCACTGCCTTCATTATCATTGATGGTAGAAATAGTTACGTGGGAAATGCCGGCAGTTCCCGAAGTAGGATTAACGCTTAACCATGCAGGGATATTTGTAATAGACCAATTTACTGTACTTTCAATAGTAAAAGTACGCGTTTGATTTGCTGTTGAAGAGAAAAGAATACTTGTATCCGAAACCAGTAAATATTCATATCCTAAAGCTTCGTAAGCATTGATATATCCATATCCATCAATAGTATGCGTGGATGCGCTATTGAGTGGAGTAGCTGTTTGTTGTAAGCGGGTTTTAATTTGTTGAGGTGTTAAGGTACTGTCTTTGGAAAGAAGCAATCCACATAAGCCGGCAACAATTGGGCATGCCATAGAAGTACCTTGCATGCCATCATAATAAGTGTTAGCGAAAGTGCCGGAATAATAATAGCCAAATATATAAGATTTACAATAAGTTGTGCTGAGGATGTTGGGATATGTAGTGGAAGAAATAAAACCACCGGGAGCAGCGATATCAGCCCTTCCGGGACCCCATTGAGAAAAGTAAGACAATTTACCATCTCCATCAACTGAAGCAACAGAAATAACCGTAGAATAACCTGCAGGGTAACTGATTTCGTTACCTTCATCCCCTTCATTACCTGCAGCAGCAACTAAAACAATACCTGCATTATAACAGGCTTGTAATAAAGTTGCACTTGTTGAACTATAAGCAGCAGAACCATATGACATGCTAATTACGTTAGCTCCATTGTTTGCTGCCCATTGTATGCCTTCATTCCCATAACTAATATACGATGGGGAAGATTCTTTGCCCACACCTACACCCATTAAAGTAACACCTCCTCCGATAGAAGCTATACCAATATTATTATTATTAATGGCTCCAACCAATCCTGCACAATGGGTGCCATGAGAAGCACTATAGGCTGTAGAAGTACTCCCTTGTGGAATAGATGAAGAAGGAGATGCCGTTCCAATCGTATATGTACTTGAGGAGGTAAATTTACATAAATTTTGAGTTTGTATTTGCAAATCAGGATGAGCACCCCAAACAAAATTATCGATTATTGCTACTTTTATGTTAGGATTTCCTTGTTGCACATTCCATGCTGAATCGGCTTTTATCATATCCAAATACCAGCGATAATTTTTACCGTTTATGGTATTGTAATAGGGATCGTTAGGAGTCCAGAGTATTTTTTCTAACGGAACTTTCTCTGCAAAAACAATGATATCTTGCGAATGTAAGGCTTCAATAAGAGCATTAATTTCTTTTATCTTTATAAATTCGGCTCGGATTGTATTTAATAAGTCTTTGTTGCCAAATAAATAAAAGGGACGAGTAAGAGAGACAACCCCGTATTTTTCAAATATAGTTTTTAAAGTAGGGAATTCCGCTAAGTCTACACTTAAATCTTCATTTACCTTAAATTCAACGCCTTTCTCATAGTTTACTTTGAAATATATTATTCCGTCCTGATAATGGGGAGAAACAGTCTGTGCTTTAATTCCTGTTATGGAAATTAACACGATTATTATACTTAAAATTCTTGCTTTCATTATTATTTATAAAATATACATTTATATTAATGCCCGATACGTTTTAACAATTATTATACCAGAAATTTTTTTATCCTGTATATTTATACATTATTACTAGTTAAAGATTATTTTTGTTTAACGAATTTCTTATAGATGGCTTGATTTGTGTTTGTTGTAATTTTTAAAAAATAAATTCCGTTTGATAAATCAAACACATCAATTTTCTCTTTGTTTTTGTCTTCAATATTGAAAACAATATTTCCAATTGCATCGGTTATTGTTATATTTTCTATCGTTATTCCTTCTGTTTCAACACATATAAATTCTGAAGCCGGATTTGGATATAGTAAAATCTTTTCAGATTCTTCTACATTTGTGACTGACAAGTCAGCTTTTTGTATTACATACAATGTTTTAGAAATGCTTCCATTGGATACGATAAAGCTTGTGTTTTTTTCTTCTCCGCTGGTATTATCGGAAAGAACATGAAAAGTAACAGTCATGGTATCTAAACCGCTGCTGATATCAGTATTTATCCAACTATCTCCACCGGTAATATTCCAGTTCACATTGGATAAAACTGCAACGGATTCAATATTGCCAAGTGCAGGACCAATAAAAATAGAAGCGGTTTCCCATTTTATGAAATCAGGTATTTTTTGTTCGATAACTACTGAATCTTGAATAAAATTAATGCCATGTATTAATAACGTGCAGAACCGATGATATCCCCAAGAATTGATAGATTTTGTATAGATAACAATGGTGTCATTGCCGTATCCGGAGGTTTTGTTGATACCTATCCATGAGCAGGGATTGATGATTTCCCATTCCATATTTGCTTGGATTATAATAGTGTCTGAATTATCTTTTGCTCCTGAAAATAATACATAATTTGGCGAATTATGTAAAAATAATTCATGTTCTAATTGAATAATTAAAAGATTTTGCGTTATGCTTCCCATTTGGACTGTAAGAAGAGCTTCTTTATTACTTCCACTTGTATTTGCAGCATTGGCGGTAATAGTGATGGTGGAAATCCCTTTACTTCCTATAGTATCGCTTACACTTAACCATGAGGGAATGTTTGTCATTTGCCAATTGTCAGTGCTTTTTATCTTTATAGTATCAAAAGCATTAAGAGCAGAGGATAAATACAAGGTATCTCTTAAAACCAATTCTTGAAATGTTAATGCAGCATAGGCATTTATATATCCGTTGCCGTTAATAGTTGTACTTGAAGCAGGGTGAAGAGGCAGTGCAGTTTTTTGTAAACGATATTTGATTTCGGTGGGAGATAAGGTGCTATCTTTAGAAAGCATTAAGCCGCAAAGACCGGCAACTACAGGACAAGCCATGGAAGTACCTTGCATTCCATCATAATAGGTGTTTAGCAAGGAAGTGTATTTGCTTTTCAAGTTGTAGGCTTTGCAATACGTAGTACTTAATACATTTGGATATACCGTATTCGATTGAATAAAACCTCCCGGAGCGGCAATGTCAGCTCGATCGCCATATTGAGAGAAGTAAGATAATTTTTTGTCTCCGTTTACACTTGCAACAGATATTACACTTGCAAATTCAGAAGGATAATGAATGGGGTTTCCATCGTCTCCTTCATTGCCGGCGGCAGCAACCAATACAATGCCGGCATCAAATAAAGTTTGTAAAAATATTTCTATGGATTCACTGTAATAACTAGATCCAAACGACATGCTGATAACATCTGCCCCGTTTACTGCTGCCCACTGAACTCCTTCATAGGTATAATATAAGGCTCCGTTGTCAATAGCAGAGCGAATCCCCATTAAGGTTACACCGCCACCTATGGAGGCAATACCTATATTATTGTTGTTTATTGCTCCTACTAAGCCGGCGCAATGGGTGCCGTGAGAAGCACTGTAAGCAGTGCTATTAGAGGATTGTATTATTGTCGACGGAGGTGACGCTGCCGTGTTTCCTAAAGTATATTCATACCCGGATATCGAATTATAACTTACTTTGCATAAATTTAAAGAGTCTATCTGTAAATCAGGATGACTTCCCCAAACAAAATTATCAACTATGGCTACTTTAATACTTGCTGAACCTTTTTGAATATCCCAAGCCGAATCGGCTTTTATCATGTCAAGATGCCATTTTAAATTACCACCGTCAACAGTACCGTACAAAGGATCGTTAGGAATCCAGTTAATGCGATCAATAGGTACTTTTTCTGCATATTCGATTTCTTTGAAAGTTTGTAATTCTTCAATTAAAGCATCAATGAGTTCTATTTTTGAGAATTCTATTTGAATAATTCGTAATAATCTTGGATTTTCAAATATGGTAAATGGGCGATGAATAGACGTTACATTGTAGCGTTTAAATGTTTCATCTAAAAAGGGAAATTGTTTAATGTTAATGATTGTAGCAGGTTTTATCTCTGTCTTCTCATCAGAAGGTGATATTATTTTAGGTGAAATTTTATCCAATGGAAAATCATCCACAAATTTAACGTAAATAATACCATCGCGAAAATCAGGATGAAATGTTTGAGCATAGCTTGTAAACAAAGCACCTACACATAAAATAAATATCAAAAACTTATATTTCATAATCTACATATTAATATATTTAATTATCATGCAAAAATAAAATAAAAAATGAAATAAACAAGAAAAAGTTTTTATAATACATTATCATGGAAATTTTATTTATTTTTGCGATACTTTTCAAAAGGAATTAATTTTAATAAAAATGCCTAATCAAGAAGAACAGGATATGTTATTTCTTCGTCAAGCGATAGAATTAGCGAAAAAAAATGTAAGCAATCAAAAAGGAGGACCTTTTGCAGCTATCATAGTTAAAAACAATAAAATAATAGCTAGAGGTACTAATTTGGTTACTGCCAATAATGACCCTACGGCTCATGCGGAAATAATCGCGATACGTAATGCGTGTAAAAAATTAAACACTTTTTATTTAGACGATTGTGTGATTTATGCCAGTTGCGAACCTTGTCCGATGTGTTTAGGCGCTATTTATTGGGCTCATTTACAACGTTTGGTTTTTGCTGCTAACAAAAAACATGCTGCTGATGCAGGTTTTGATGATGATTTTATTTATAAAGAAATAGCTTTGGATTATTCCGATAGAAAAATAAGGACTTCAAACATTTGTTGTGAAGCCTGTGAAGAACCCTTTCAACTGTGGATGCAAAACGAAACTAAAATTAATTATTAAGTCTCATGGAACATAAAGCAGGATTTGTCAGTATTATTGGAAATCCAAACGTAGGAAAATCTACATTAATGAATGCTCTTATTGGAGAAAAGTTATCAATTATTACCGCGAAAGCACAAACTACCCGTCATCGTATTATGGGAATGGTTAATGGTGATGATTTCCAAATCGTATATTCAGATACGCCGGGTTTATTAGATCCCGCTTATAAAATGCAGGAATATATGATGAAATATGTGGAAGCTGCTTTACAGGATTCAGATATACTTGTTTATATTGTTGAAGTAAAAGAAAAGAATTGTAATTTACCTATTGTTGAAAAAATTAAGTCCTTGAAAATTCCATTGATATTGGTTATTAATAAAATAGATATTGCTACTGCTGAACAAGTTGAAATCAGCAAATCTCATTGGGAAACAGTCTTATCTCCCTTAGCTACTTTTTGTGTTTCTGCATTAAAAAAACATGGATTGGAATCATTAATGTCATATATATTGGATTTACTTCCTGTTTCTCCCCCTTATTTTTCAAAAGAGGAGTTGACGGACAGACCAATGCGATTTTTTGTGTCAGAGATTATTCGAGAAAAAATACTTTTATTTTATAAAAAAGAAATTCCATATAGCGTTGAAATAGAAGTTATCAGCTATAAGGAAAGTAAAGACATTACGCGTATTGAAGCAATGATTTATGTGGAAAGGGATTCGCAAAAAGGTATTTTATTGGGACATAAAGGAGAGTCAATTAAAAATGTCGGAATAGAAGCACGTAAAGCCATAGAAGATTTCATTGGGCAAAAAGTATATCTTTCGTTAAGTGTTAAAATTCAAAAAGATTGGCGTAATGACGAATTACGCTTAAAGAAATTTGGTTATGGAATTTGAAAGAAATAATGTATGCTGTTTATGAAAGTATAAAAATTCAAAATTTCTTTTAGCAAAGCGAATATTACGCTAACATAATCAAACTAATTGCCATAATAGCCATACCGGCAATGAGACCATATATTGAAATATGGTGTTCTCCATATTCACGAGCCGCCGGTAATAATTCATCAAAAGAGATAAAGACCATGATGCCGGCAACGGCAGCAAAAACGCCACCTAAGACTATAGGTGAGATAAAAGGTCGTAAAAATAGATAGGTTAATATAGCGCCTAAGGGTTCGGCTAATCCCGATAAAAAGGATATACGGAAAGCTTTCTTTTTACTTCCTGTTGCGTGATAAACAGGCACTGAAATGGCAATGCCTTCAGGGATATTATGAATCGCAATAGCAATAGCGATGGCAATACCCAAAGTTGGATTTTCAATGGCAGCCATAAAAGTAGCAATGCCTTCCGGAAAATTATGTACTGTAACGGCAATGGCTGTTAAAATCCCCATTTTCATTAATTTTTGATTTTTTATTGGAGGACGGTTCATGTTTTCAACCGAACGTAACTCATGTGGATTTTCATGTGAAGGGACTAATTTGTCAATCAATCCAACAAACAACATTCCAATAAAGAAACATATTACAGTAATAATGAGTCCTTGCTTTTCTCCCATTTCAGCGGCTAATGAGATTTCGGCTTCTCTAAAAAGTTCTACAAAGGAAACATATATCATAACACCGGCTGATAATCCTAAAGAAAAAGAAAGAAAACGTTTGTTGGTACGCGTTGCAAATAATGCAATTAAACCTCCTATCCCGGTTGCCAACCCTGCAAAAACAGTTAATGATATGGCAAATAATACATTTTGTTCCATAATACTTCTTTTATTGTGAACTGCAAAATTGCACTAATTTTCTTTTAGTTGTTAATGTTTCTTATTTATTTTTTTAATTTATTTTTACATGCTATTATTTGCTGTTGTTTAGTTTAATTTTGTTGCTAATTTGATGCTAATTTTTAAAGTTTATAACAATGCAAAAGTATAACTTTTTAAAAAACAATTGCAATTTGGTTTTAAAATTTTGCATAATTAGGAAGCTTTTTGAATAAAATTATATTTTTCTCTATTAATGTAGGCTTTTTTGGTCTCTTACTATGTCAGCATTTTCTTGATAGAATACTTCCAAGTAAAACATCGGATGACTGCTGTCCTCCATCCTCTTACCGGATTATTCGCACAATAGGTATACGGTGAAATAGAAGGATATTTCTCAAACATCATAGTTTCAAAGCTACACCCCTCTAAATTAATACAAGTGGAGAATTGCCCCACAGCATATTGATAGTTTATTGCCTTGAAATTATTAACTACATAATCCTTCATCGCTTTGCTTTAGCTTTGTTTTTCTTATGTCTTTTACCCTTTTTATTTTCTTTGTTATATTTTTTATTTGTTGAAAATAACTAAAATGGGACACTACCCCTAAGGATATTCAAATCCAAATTTAAATTTAATGAGTCTATTTTCATACATGAAATATTCAGCAAAATACAATGGTGTATTATATTTCTTTAAAAAATCGGAAGTTTCATAATTATTGATTAAATATTTTAAAACAAGAGTATCTTTAATTTGATTTTTTGTGTAATTTAAACCCTTTATTTTTAAAATATCTTCTTCACATAACCCTAAGCTAATTCCACTTTCTGTAAAAAATGTATCAATTAAACTAATCAAATTAAATGTATCATTTAGTACGCTATTAGTTGTATAGCCAACTTCAAATTGACTAAAACTATTTTTAATATCTCCTGGTGAAAATATCAATTTAAGATATTGTTCTTTGGTTTTATTTAATATAAAAATGTATGGAAAATCACTATTATGATTCATTGATAAATTTAAATCCCCAAAATTATCTTTAATTGATTTAGCATCACATAAAAATATTTTTTTATTGATAGATATATCAGGTAAGAATTCATCTACTTGATAAATTAATAATTTAGAGATTTTAGCTGTTAAGATAGAATTAGACAAATTGTTATATAGTAATAAAACAAATAGTAAATAATATATATGTATAATTTTATTCATTGATATTAGGTATTGTACCTCCTCCATTATTATTAGGATTGCCTTGAATATTAATATTCATATCAATCGCTCCATTATTGTCAATTTCTGTTTCAAGAAAATTGTAAAAATCATTAAGTTGTTTTTTTGTCCCTTCCAATCCGATACATCCTTTTGTTCCTCTATTATTTCCATCTGGATGAATACGTAAGTCTGCTCTTTCTGTATCAAACGTAGGATTAAGATTAAAACTAAAACCAACTCCATTTTTCTTAAATCCTGCTTCACTTCTTTCTCTTGGAGAATCTACAGTATAGTCTCCATTTTCTGGTGCTCCATTTCCGTAAGGACCTCCAACTGCATCTAAAGACATCCTTGTATATTCTTTACCATTACTACATGTCTGATTTACTGTTACTTTTCCTTCTGCCATTGCAGGATTATCAACATTAGCATCTCCTGTGAATGTCATTTCAACGTCTACAACTTGACCAACATACTTAACTGTAGTTACTCCTGAGCCCTCAATTCGTGAATCAACTCCTACCCAAGTATGAACTTCATAAATTTTACCATCATTAATACCATCATTAAATAAAAAATCTCCTGATGTGCTATAATAATCACCATATACTTTCCCCGTCGGATCCACATACTTAATCGGATTATTCGCACAATAGGTATAGGGAGAAATAGAAGGATATTTCTCAAACATCGGGTCTCTACTCCACCCCTCTAAATCTCCCCAAATCACCCCTCCCTTCCCTCCCCAAGTGGGGAGGAACTGCGGTAGCGCGTATTGTGAGAGTGTTGCCTTGTAGCTTTGGTTCATTTTTTATATGATTTCGTTTTGCAAATGTACAAATAAATTATATCGGTTTACAAAAAAATGATTGTTTGTTGTAACCCTCTCGCCCTTGCAAGTCTCCCCAGTTGGGGAGATTTAGAGGGGTGGTTTCTTCATCGCTTTGCTTTAGCCTTGTTTTTCTGTTTTTTAATATTTTATTTTTCCATGCCCTAATTTGATACATTACCACCTAAAATTCAGCACCCATAGATAAAAGCGTGAGAATTACCGCTATTGCAAAACGATATCCAATATATCCCGAGAAAAAAAGATAATAATATAATTTTTCTTTATTTTTAGATTTTATCAATAACAAAAAAAAATAGTATAATAAACCATACAATATATAATATAGACTAAAAAAAAATACATATAACAATACCATTAATATTTTACTCATTTTTAGAATTTGTTTAATAAAATTAAAGTACCATAAAAAAGATTATTGTAGAAATAAAAGATTATTATTATTATCGTTGTTATTTTGATTATTATAAAGCGACCACCCTAATTTATAATTTGATGTTTTAGGTGTTTTTTTAGATTTTTGTGAAGAATTAAATCTGTCTTGCGTTGATGATGAAACATTTGTTGCACTATTGGAATTTGCAGTTTGGGTGTTTTTGCTATCTCTTACTTCATTTACTATCATACTGGCTCCCGTTGAAACAGCTGTGCTAATAAGAGTATTTGCCACAATGCTTTCTGCCGTACTTGCTAATTGTGTAAAAGGGAAAAAAGACAATACAACGGAGCCAGTATTAACTAATCCATCAACAGCATCCTTTTGACTTATATCTCCCGTAGCACCAAAGCCCATCCAACTTGATTTTGTTTCGAAACCCCAATTTTTATTTAATTGACGAGGAATTCCTAAATTTGGATAATTATTGCGTCCTCTTGCAACATAAACAATATTTCCTCCAATAATTTGGACTACACCTCCTACAAAAAGACCCATATTTAGTGTTCCCCTTGCTGCTTCAGAACAAACATTTAATAATAATTTCCCTCCTGAGAAAGGTAAATTAGTTGGTTCTATTCTACCTGATGAAACAAATGAACCTTTAGGAGGATCTTCAATTGTTTCTCCCTTTGGGTCTATTGCATTTACCGGATTATTCGCACAATAGGTATACGGTGAAATAGAAGGATATTTCTCAAACATCATAGTTTCAAGGCTGCACCCCTCTAAATCAATACAAGTGGAGAGTTGCCCCACAGCGTATTGATAGTTTATTGCCTTGAAATTATTAACTACATAATCCTTCATCGCTTTGCTTTATTCCTATTTGTTTCTTATTCTTGTGTCTTTTAATCCTTTATTTTTTCATGCCCTAATTTGAAACACTACTCCACCTTTTTTTTCGTTTATGTTTAGGAAACAAAAAACTATTAGAAAAGCCTAAAATTTCTTCCCCCTTTCGAAGATAGGTCTCCATATCTTTAAAAGGTAAACAGTGTGTTACTCCTCCTCCATAACCTCTCAATATCATATATACAACACCTGAAAAAACGAGGGATTCTGTAGAATCACTTGAATATTTACATTTTTGTTCCCATTTATCTTTATTGTATTTTACATATGATTCTGTTTCAATATTAATTATTATATCAACATGTTCTTTAAAATCAAAAAACCATATATAATTAAGATAATATATTTTCCCGTTGTAGTTTAGTAGCCAATAATAAAATATATCTTTTTCCGGAGGAATTATTTCCGATTCGTAAAAAGTGTCATTTTTCATAGTGGGGATATAGATTATTTTTTCATGTTCAGTTTGACATACAAAGTAAAAAGTATAGTTATCATTTAAAGGTTGCTCTTCTCCGTTTATAATGAAAGATTTAAGTCTATATGAGTCCTGATTCTGACCAAACATGTTTATAACGATACAACTTAGATAAGTTAAAATTAAATATTTTTTCATTTTTGTTGATATTAATATATGTTACATTATGGTTTAGAAAGAGGTGTATGTGTGTTTTTTACACTTTTAAAAACCTCGAGAGAAACAGTAATATAACCACTCGAATTGAAAATATATGCGTTATTATCTTCCTTAGATATAACTACATTTAAAGCATGATTTCTTCCATCCATGCCGGCATTTCCTCTATCTACTGTACCTGGGGTTTGTTCTGCTCCTTGCCCACCTACTTTTCCTTGAAAATGTCCGTGAAAAAAAACTAATGTTTCCCCTTTCCCTTCGCAGGTATTATAATCAAATGTGGCAGTATATCCTTTACCTTTCCATTCTGGTCCTGGTTTTCCCCAGTCCAAATAATCTTTTTCTTTCCCTGTTTCATCTTCGCCTCGTCTTGCAATCCCGCCATGTTCTTGAATATTTTTAGGCCCATCTAATTTAATCATTTCATCCACCATTTCTGTTCTTAAATCAGAAGATATTCGCAAGTCAATAGCTGAACTTACTCCATCTTTAGGTGTTGTCCCGCCTACTTTGTTATTTTCTTCAATTATTTCTATATCACATGGATCAGTAACAAGATATACTTTACCATCTAATTTACCATCGTTTCCTAAATAATTACCACACACATCAACATAATCTCCAAATGTTTTCCCCGTCGGATCGATATACTTCATCGGATTATTCGCACAATAGGTATACGGTGAAATAGAAGGATATTTCTCAAACATCATAGCTTTAAGGCTGCACTCCTCTAAATCAATACAAATAGAGAGTTGCCCCACAGCGTATTGATAGTTTATTGCCTTGAAATTATTAACTATATAATTTTTCATCGCTTTGGTTTAGCTTTATTTTTGTATTTTTAATCTTTTATTTTTCTATGAACTAATTTGACACACTACCACCATTACCTTGGGAGACCACATCCCGCAGGACTAATATTACGAGATCTTTCAAATTTTCCTAAAAGAAAAAGATTTATTTTTTCTGAGATTGCTAAAGTATCATATTTTTCTAAAAGAACTTGTTTAATATATTCTTCCTTTTGACAACTTATCTCATTTTTTTGTAATTCATTCATAATAATAGTATCTTTTAATTTTAATAAAGGAATATAAATAAGAAATCTATCATCAACACTATGAAAACAAGCATAAAACAAACCTAAACAATTTTCTAAATCAACATTTGAATAAGCCAATATTTGAAAAGGTTTTTTTGCATATAATGGATCATTTAAAAATACCTTTTTTAATAGATATAAATCTGTAGAAGTAAAGCATCGTTTTGATATGGTATCATTTAAAAAAATCAAATCAACATCTTTCACATATATACCGTCAGAAGAATAGGAACTGAAGTTTTTTATAAAGAAGGATTTCTTATTTTTAAATTTACTAATTCCATTTTTATTAATTTCTGTATAATATGAATAACATCCTATTAATAAAAATAAGAAAAAGCAAAATTCTAAAAACATTATTCGTTTGTTCATTTTTTAAGATATTTAATAATATATTGTTTTCTTTCATACATTTCATGTATATATGCATTTCTTTCTGCCACATAACCTGTTATTTGTGGCGATTGAAATAGATGTGTTTCTTCGTGAGCTCCAATTCCATGAATTGCTTGTTGTCTTGATTTATATTCATTAGCTTTTATTTGTTCAAATGCTTCTAATCCTGACTCTTTATAGGCATTACTCATATCTGTACTTGCAGTTGTAACAGTAGGTCTTGATTTTTTACTATTACTAATATCCTTTATGGTTGAACTACCATCAGAATTTACAACCATTACTTGAGAAAAATCAGTAGGGGCTTCCCCTTTATGATCATAATCGTATGTTGAAACATACAAAGATGTTGTGCCTTCAGGTTGATATCCTGACACTTGCACATATCCTTTTTCCGCATTTCCAATAAACATCGCCTTATTAGTAACATTTAATGAAAATGTTTTTTTTGAATTTATCATTTTCATAATATCACGTTGTCCATGACTGGTTGATCTCCTTGCTTCTATATAATCTTGAGTCCCTCTCGCTATCGCATCCTCTGTATAAATAAAAGTCTTTGTTTTTTTATCATAAGTAACCCCTTCAATTTCCATCCCTGTCGGATCAACAAACATTACCGGATTATTCTTACAATAGGTATAAGGTGAAATAGAAGGATATTTCTCAAACATCGGGTCTCTACTCCACCCCTCTAAATCTCCCCAAATCACCCCTCCCTTCCCTCCCCACTTGGAGCGAAGCGGAAAGCATGAGTACCTTAATGTAAAATTCAAACAGCCCCACGAATAAATGGGGAGGAACTGCGGTAGAGCATATTGTGAGAGTGTTGCTTTGTAGGTTTGGTTCATTTTTTATATGATTTCGTTTTGCAAAAATATACTTTTATTTTTATCCATAAAATTCACTACATTAATTTTTAAAACCAAACACTTATAGTAAAAGGGACAGATGGTAAATTACCGAATTTATTACCCATTTTTATAATTATCAATATTATCGCTTTTTTCCATAATCTCCAATAATATTGTTTCTATTTCTTTAACTTGTTTTTCTTTCCATCCATTTAATGCTATTAACCTTACGCAAAAAATATCATTTTTATATATTTTAAAATTTTCACTACCACCCATTAATATTCCAATATCTCTTCCATCTTTAACGACTAATTCTTTAAAATCAATAGTAACGGATTCTTTAAATAAATGATATTTCCAATATTCAATGAATATTCTTTTATTAACATCATCTATTTCAATTTTTTCTACAACAGTTGTTGTCTCTGTTAATTTGTAAATGAAGAATAATATTACAAATATCCATGTGTTTTTAAATAAATAAATATCAAAATCTTTTGGAATATCGTCATATAAATATGAGAAATATATGCATAATTGAAAAAACAATGAAATGCTTATAGATTGTACTATAACGATAATATATCTTGGTAATTTTATATGTTTTTTTGGATAAAATATAAACATTTATTTTATTTATTGAAGATAATTTTCTGTTGGTTGATTTTTTTTAATTGCTGTTTGATCTTGTATATAAGGATCATGTTTTAAATTAGTGTCATCTATTAATGGTTGAGAATTATCCAAACTTTTATCTAAATTTTTAGCTGAAGAAAAAGCACTAACCGTATTTATAACTTTTAACATGTTTGGTATTTTTTTTGGTGTGGGACCACCTACTACTAAATCAGTAACATTATCAATAACTTCATTTTTTGTTGCTGCTCCAATAGGTGTAACATATTTTGGATCATTGTTTGGAAGTTCTCCGGAAATTGCATTATTAAACTGATTCAATCCCACAACAAATTTGTACGAGCCGAACGAAATTAAAGCTGCCCCTCCTAAAAAATATCCTATTCCTTCTGTAGAAGCACCATACAATACTCCAAATCCTGCGGTTAACCCTCCAAAGCCCATATTAGCAATTCCCTTACATGCTCTTTTATATTTTGAAGGGGGATCGTCTGTTGGAGGATCAGTAAATTCTTTACCTGAGGAATCTACATACATCATCGGATTATTCGCACAATAGGTATACGGTGAAATGGAAGGATATTTCTCAAACATCATAGTTTCAAGGCTCCACCCCTCTAAATCTCCCCAAATCACCCCTCCCTTCCCTCCCCAAGTGGGGAGGAACTGCGGTAGCGCGTATTGTGAGAGTGTTGCCTTGTAGGTTTGGTTCATGTTTATATGATTTCGTTTTTCAAAAATACAAATAAATTATATCGGTTTACAAAAAAATGATTGTTTGTTGTAACCCTCTCGCCTTTGCAAGTCTCCCCACTTGGGGAGATTTAGAGGGGTGGATCCTTCATCGCTTTGCTTTATTCCTATTTGTTTCTTATTCTTGTGTCTTTTAATCCTTTATTTTTTCATGCCCTAATTTGAAACACTACTCCACCTTTTTTTTCGTTTATGTTTAGGAAACAAAAAACTATTAGAAAAGCCTAAAATTTCTTCCCCCTTTCGAAGATAGGTCTCCATATCTTTAAAAGGTAAACAGTGTGTTACTCCTCCTCCATAACCTCTCAATATCATATATACAACACCTGAAAAAACGAGGGATTCTGTAGAATCACTTGAATATTTACATTTTTGTTCCCATTTATCTTTATTGTATTTTACATATGATTCTGTTTCAATATTAATTATTATATCAACATGTTCTTTAAAATCAAAAAACCATATATAATTAAGATAATATATTTTCCCGTTGTAGTTTAGTAGCCAATAATAAAATATATCTTTTTCCGGAGGAATTATTTCCGATTCGTAAAAAGTGTCATTTTTCATAGTGGGGATATAGATTATTTTTTCATGTTCAGTTTGACATACAAAGTAAAAAGTATAGTTATCATTTAAAGGTTGCTCTTCTCCGTTTATAATGAAAGATTTAAGTCTATATGAGTCCTGATTCTGACCAAACATGTTTATAACGATACAACTTAGATAAGTTAAAATTAAATATTTTTTCATTTTTGTTGATATTAATATATGTTACATTATGGTTTAGAAAGAGGTGTATGTGTGTTTTTTACACTTTTAAAAACCTCGAGAGAAACAGTAATATAACCACTCGAATTGAAAATATATGCGTTATTATCTTCCTTAGATATAACTACATTTAAAGCATGATTTCTTCCATCCATGCCGGCATTTCCTCTATCTACTGTACCTGGGGTTTGTTCTGCTCCTTGCCCACCTACTTTTCCTTGAAAATGTCCGTGAAAAAAAACTAATGTTTCCCCTTTCCCTTCGCAGGTATTATAATCAAATGTGGCAGTATATCCTTTACCTTTCCATTCTGGTCCTGGTTTTCCCCAGTCCAAATAATCTTTTTCTTTCCCTGTTTCATCTTCGCCTCGTCTTGCAATCCCGCCATGTTCTTGAATATTTTTAGGCCCATCTAATTTAATCATTTCATCCACCATTTCTGTTCTTAAATCAGAAGATATTCGCAAGTCAATAGCTGAACTTACTCCATCTTTAGGTGTTGTCCCGCCTACTTTGTTATTTTCTTCAATTATTTCTATATCACATGGATCAGTAACAAGATATACTTTACCATCTAATTTACCATCGTTTCCTAAATAATTACCACTCACATCAACATAATCTCCAAATGTTTCCCCCGTAGGGTCAATATATCCTACCGGATTATTCGCACAATAGGTATACGGTGAAATGGAAGGATATTTCTCAAACATCATAGTTTCAAGGCTGCACTCTTCTAAATCAATACAAATGGAGAGTTGTCCCACAGCGTATTGATAGTTTATTGCCTTGAAATTATTGACTACATATTCCTTCATCGCTTTGCTTTATTCCTATTTGTTTCTTATTCTTCTATGCCCTGATTTGATACACTATCACTAATTTGGAATACTACTACATAAAATGAGACACTACTACTTTTTAGGATAATTACAGGGAGGCATGTTCTTTTCGCCTAAATACTTCCCAATAGTTAACAATATCTCATATTCTTCTATAGTACTTGGTGGAACTTTTTTCATACGGGAATAGCCATGCCCCGTATCTCCAAATGGAATTCCACCTGTACAAATTTCAGAACTCAATGTAAAAACTTCAACCTTTGTCTTACTTTCAGATATAGAATCTAAATGAATGTGAAATTCAACCCAATAAGGTAATGGTTTACCGGAGCGAAAATAGATTTTGGATTCAATATTACAATGCGATATTAACAAAGCGTCATATCTTATATCAGTATTAAATATATCATTTTCATAATCTTCCTTTGAGTACAAAACCATACATTTCATTTGATGGTCTCCTAATCCATCTATTATAGATTTTTTTACTTGCTCTATATTTGCATTAAAGATATAACTTGTAAGATTGGGGGTATCTAATTTTTTTTTGGAATAACAACCCCTAATTGCAAGACTTAATGCAAGTAGCACACTTAATGCAATGAATATCCGTTTTATTTTTGTTTTTTTCATCATAGGTCATCACCTTTATTTGTCTGTCCTTGATTTGGCTTATTTTTCATACCTTCTCTAATAACAGCCTTGACATTTGAAACTCCTTTGTTTAATAAATACACTTTACCATACTTAGAGGTAAGGTTATTATCACCTTCCATATGGTCTTTCGTGTTTTCGAGACTTCCTGGGCTAAATAATCCACCTGACAATGCTTGTGAAGCCCCATCTAAAATCATTCCTCCTATTCCATTACTTTCTCTCGGGTCACCATTCTCATTCACATGTGAAGGACAAACAGCATCCATCATAGTATGACCGGCTTTTCCAAGAAATTCATAATTTCCTGTTTCTTTAAAATCTGTAATGTTATCTTTTACATAATTTTGAGATTTTTGTTTTGCTTTTTCGATGCTTTGTCCGGGTGATCGCATAGAATGTATAAAAGAGTTTTCTGCACTTTGATTTCCATATAAAGGATTATCTGCAATATCACTTCCTTTTTGCATTCCTCTAATCATGGCATTGGCTTCTGATTTGGTCATCTTTAATTCGCCATCTCTTACCATTTCCATCACTGCTATTCTAATCATCTGATGATGTACATTTTTCGACCATCTTCCGTCAGGATCAATTCTAATAACGGGGTTATTACTACAATAAGTATACGGTGAAATAGAAGGATATTTCTCAAACATCGGGTCTCTACTTATAAACGTTGGCGGAGCATAGTACCTTGCACTGTAATAATACATACCGTTCTCTTCGTCAAATTCCTTAGCATTGAAGGCGTATTTTGGGATGCGGTTATCAACAGCTAAATGCTCTTGGAGTATCTCTCCGAAGGGAGCGTATAAATAGCCGGCGGTGATGCACCCCTCTAAATATTGTAAGTTTATTGCCTTGTAGGTTTGGTTCATTTTTTATATGATTTCGGTTTGCAAAAATACAAATAAATTATATCGGTTTACAAAAAAATGAATGTTTGTTGTAACTCTCTTGCCCTTGCAAGTCTCCCCACTTGGGGAGATTTAGAGGGGTGGTTTTTGCAAAAATATACTTTTATTTGTTTCATTGAAAAAAAAACATAAATGATAACAATAGTAATAGCATCATTTATGAGTTCCCAAGGCCGTACGCAGGACGTCCCAAGCTTGTTAAAAGGACGTCCCCAGCTCGTGCGACTGAGATTGCAATCTCGTTTCAACAAGCATGGGAGCTCCTTGCAACAAGTCCCCATGCTCCGATGAAAAAGATAGGCACGCCGTTTTCATAAACGTGGGAAGCACTTGCAACAAACTCGCTAACCAAGGGAAAAGGGACAAGGTAAAAGTAAAAAGTAAATCACGAGAGAAATTATGAATCATTATGGTCCAACGAAACTCAGTAGTTTCTGAGCGTAAAGCCGTAAAATTTGATTTACACAGTTAGTAAACGATTAACGTAAAAGCATCGGCCAATCATTTGATAAGCATCCTCCGGTGTTAGGGTGCCCACCTTAGCATCATTTGATGGCTATGCACCAAGCATTACATAGCTGTGTAATTAAGCTAAGGAGCCCACCTTAACAATAACAGATAAGCATCCAATCATTGGAGCATAACTATGTATTATTCTTTTTACAACGTACGAAAACAAAAAACATCCTTTTATTAATATTTTTTCTTGCTTTCAAAACAGTAATTATTGGAATAAGGTAGAGAAATAGCATTCTATGTCTCTACAATTCTATCTTCCCTTTTTACTTTCATCTTGCACTTTTTTCGGCACGAAAAAACCGTCTTTTGTTTTTCGACCTCTGAGGGCTGACAGCTATTTAAAATCCATTCTTTTTTGTAGTTTTATATGTTTAAATTATTAGTTTCTATATATCTTTCCATTAATCTTGAAACAGGATAGTTTTCGATTTCATTTGCGTTGATGCGAATATATCCGGAGATTTGAATAGGAGTTTTTATTTGTATATGAATAAATTGTGTATTTATTATTTGATGACTTAAAACGTGTTTGTAAATGGTTGATATGTTCATTATTATCCAGCTTGTTTTTCCAAATAATGAAGATAAATAGGGATGGGAATAAATTTCTTCCGTTGGCAAGGGACTTGGAGTTTCCCATAAAGGGAACTCAAACAATCCTTTCCAAATATCATTGGTGTTACGTTTTTGAATGTATAAGGATTTGCCTTCATGAATAACAAGATAATTGAAGTAACGATTTTTGGTTTGTGTTTTGGTTTTTTTTATAGGGAGTGTATGTTGTTCATAATGTAATTTTGCATAGCAAATTGGTGAGAAGCAGCATAGCTCACACTCCGGTTTCTGAGGAGTACATAGTGTAGCTCCGAAATCCATCATGGCTTGGTTGAACGTGCCGGGTTGTTTCTTGTTTATTAGTCCGTTGATAATAGTTGTAATCTTTTTTTTACCTGAACTGCTGTCAATGGGTTCATACACGCCAAATATACGGGAAATCACACGCAACACATTTCCGTCTATCACAGGATATGGGAGTTGAAATGCAAAAGAGGCTATGGCAGCAGCCGTATACTCCCCAACACCTTTTATTTTGAGGATGTCATCATAGGTTTGAGGAAACCTGCCTTCATGTTTTTCCATAATATATACGGCTCCGGCGTAAATATTTCTTGCCCGAGTGTAATACCCCAATCCTTGCCAATATTTTAATACTTCTTCTTCTCCGCTTGCATAAATACTTTGAATATCAGGAAATCGTTTGATGAAACGTTCATAATAATTCCACCCTTGCGCAACTCTTGTTTGTTGCAAAATAATTTCGGATATCCAAATTCTATAGGGATTGCTTTCTTCTCTCCAGGGTAATTCTCTTTTGTGGATGGCATACCATTGGAATAAAGTGGATGAAAAATTTTCAGGCATGAAATGGAAGTATTTAACGTATCAATGTAACATTTCCTTTGTGGGTATAAAATAGTTCGCCAAGGCAGGTAGCTTCCAGATAAAACACATATACCCCCGGTGAGCAGTCTTGTCCTTTGTAAGTGCCGTCCCATCCTTTATTAATATCTCTGGTTTCAAATATTTTTTCGCCCCAGCGGTCGAAAATAACCAAATATACATCCGTTAATAATTTCCCTCTGACATATAAAACATCATTATTCCCGTCTTTGTTAGGGGTGAAAGCATTGGGAACAAATATATAAGGATCATCACAAATTACATCCAACACAAAAATTGTAACAGTGTCGCTTTCGATACATCCGTATTTATCGGTAACTGTTACAGTATAAGTAGTTGTGCTTTTCGGACCGGCTTTTGTCTTTGAAGACTTCGGGTTAGACAGATTTTCAGCAGGCGACCATTCATAGGTAAATTCGGAACCTAAATCGGTTGCATATAAAGTAATGGATTGACTGCGGTAGATAACTGAAGAATCTGTCCATGCATCTACTTTTTGAGGAAAATAACTGGAATCTCCTACAAAAATATGTAATATTTTTTTACAACCGTTGCTATCGATAATAGTGAGTGTATGATCACCATAGCAAAGCCGTTTGGGGTGATTGGTGGTATCTCCGTTGCTCCAGTCGAAGCTATAGGGTGGATTTCCTCCACTAACTTCAACAATGGCTTCTCCATAACAAACTTCTACACAAGGAGTTTTAACCACTTTATAACTAACGTCTAACGAATCGAATTGAAGTAAAATTATAAGAGTATCTATTTCACAATCATTGGTATCTATTACTTTTAATCTGTAGGTGCCTTCTCCTAAATTATCAAGAGTGTCATTGCCAAGGACATCATCCCAATAATAACGATAGGGAGGAGTGCCGCCGCTGATATGAGCAATTATTTTTCCGTTATAAAAACTGTAACATGAAGGCTGATGTAATTCAATTTCACTGAATAATAGAGGGTCAGGAGTTTTTACGATAGGGAATACGCGTCTTGAACAACGGGCAGTGTCTTTTACCAATATATCATATACGCCTGTACATAAATTACTTGCTGTGTCTTTTGTATAGCCGTTCTTCCATTGATATTCATAAGGAGGACGGCCATCAGCAGCGAATAATTGGATGCTGCCATCGCATTCTCCGTAACAAGAAATATGTTGTATGAGAAATGAAACATTAAAGATTGTTGAATCTAGAATCGTTATTTTAGCCGTATCTTCACATGCATTTTGGTCGGTAACAACAAATACATATTCTCCGGCACATAAGTTCGTAATAGAAGTGGTAGTATCTCCTGTTATCCACCAATAGGTATAAGGGGGAATGCCTCCGGTAGCACCTGCAGAGGCATACCCGCTGCAAGTATCGTTGCAATAAACAAGGGTATTGGTGTCAAAGAAAAAAGTATTAATTTCAGTAGGTTGATTAAGCGTTGTATCAACTTCATATTTGCAATTATTGGTGTCGCTGATAATGACTCTGTAATGTCCTGCCGGAAGATTAATCGCTTTATTTCCAATCCCCGCATGCTTATCCCAAAGGAAAGTACAAGGAAGTGAATTGGAATCGAGATTTATAATGATGTGTCCGTCTTTGTAGCCATAACAGCGGATATGTTTAATGTCTAAGGTGTAATTAATATGAAATACATCTACAAATACTGAATCTTTTGTTTTACATCCGCGTTCATTGGTAAGAGTCAGGGTATATTTTGTAGGTTTAGAAGGTTTGATAAGCGGATGATAGGTAGTGGCACCGGAGATGATAGAAGAACTTGGTTGCCAGTTATAGTTAATGGTTTTGCCTGCTTGATGGCTGAGAATAGTTGCTGTTAAATAAATAGAATCTCCGCTACAGAATTTTGGCGGTTGATTTATATCACTTACAATCTGTGAAGCAAAAACGATAAGGCTATCGTATCGGGAACAATACTTATTCGACATTTTTATGTAATAGATATTGTTGCCCATCAATACATCTTTTCCGACAGCATTGGAAGTTGGACGATTCAAAGTATCTGAAAAATTTTTATTTGTTGACCACACATAATTTGTCCAGCCATAATGAGAAGTAGCTTGAAGAAAGACAGTATCACCCAAACAAGCAGTATCACTAGGCTCAACTTCTAAATATACGGGAATAACGTTTACAACTTGTCGGAAGGTATCTACACAAAAACCATCACTGATATATAGATAATACATGTGTGTAGACGAATTTGAAGCGATAGGATTGGCAATGTTCGGATTGTTTAAGTCGTTTGTTGGTAGCCAAGAATACGAAACATTGGGATTTCCGGCCGGTGAGATACCTATTTGAGTAAAATCTCCTTGACACATGTATTTGTCGGGTAAAGTGTCGTTTGAGTTTGACAATACTACTAATTCTCGGATTAATGTATCATAATAATTACAACTTCCGGTATCGCTCACAATGAGTTTAATTTTATAGGTTCCGGATTTGGTATATAAATGTGATGGATTTTTTAAAGTGGAATACGTTCCGTCGCCAAAATCCCAATAGTACGTAGACGTTGAGGCTGATATTACTTGAGAACGATTATCAAAGAAAATGGTATAAGGAGCACAAATGGTATTTGGACAGGTAAAATCAGCAACAACGGCAGGTAAATTAAAATCTATTTTAACAACTCCTAAATTACAATTGGGACTGTTGTTTGTTTGGCTTACTACTCCCGGAGTTACAGGTAAATCTTGATGACCTCCGCAACTGGAGCAGATAGCTTGGTAAATAAATCCTTTTTTATCAAAACGGCTGGTACCTCCGTCTACATGTTCGCTTGAAATATTTCCGCCAAAATAGGTTGCAAATACTAAACGGGAGGCGTCTTCACTAATACTAAAGAAATAAAAATCATTATTATCGGTAGTTGTTTGAAAAGCATCAATGGTAATCGGTAAGCCGCTTGTTCCACCGGTATTATTTCCTATATTGCTGTTTACACGGGGAGAGCCCCATCCGGAGACATAAATATTTTTACATAAATCTACCAGCAAAGCGGTGGGAGATATATCGGGACCTGTGTTGCCGGTGCCAAAAGCAGTAGACCAAATAACTTGTGATAAATTAGTAGATAATTTACTGATAAATTGACCTCCATTGGTAGTATACCATGTAGCATTTTGTACCCAGCTGGTGCCGCTTGCATCTGTTAATCCCATGACATAAGGAGCATTTGCACGGTCGAGTTTGATTAAATAGGTTTGATCAAACCCACTTCTCCCATAATAAGTAGAATGTAATAATTGGTCTCCATTGGTAGAGAGTTTCGCGATAAACCCATCGGAAATGCCTCCGGCATAGGTTGGTTGGATCACACCGGAAGTAGTGGGGAAGTTCCTGGAATAGGTTCCTCCGCAAACATACACATTATAAGCATTATCAAAAGCCATACTATAAATTACGTCAGAACTGTCGCCTCCTAAATAAGATGCCCAAATAAGATTACTTAAATCATAATTGAATTTAGCAATCAAACCGTCTTGCCTGCCTCCTCCATAGGTCTTCTGATAGGCAGAAGGAGAAGTGGGTAAGTTGCCCGAAGCAGTACTGGAAACAATATACACATTGCTATATTCATCTACCATGATTTCTCCTCTTACTTCATCGGCGTAATTTTTTCGTAGCCGAAGGTCTGTACTGAGTCCGTCATTGCCTGAGCCACCGTAATACGTACACCCTAAAAGTTGGGTACCGGCGGCGTTGAATTTGGCTATTGCTATATCTACTCCGATAAGGTACTGAATGCTATTTGTGAGTATAAATGGAGTACCTCCGTTAAAACTGGTATCAAAAGCATTGGGGGTAACGGCAAAATTCAAGGAAGACGTAGTAGCTAAAACATATAGTTCATTATTATCGTTTACAATCAAACTATGTGGGACTTCACTTCCGCTGCCTCCTAAATACGTAGAGAAGAGTAAGCTGTCGCCATTTGAACTGAATTTGGAAATGCCGATATCATTGGAACCGGAACCATAGTTTACTTGATAGGCTCCTGTTGTAATGGGATAACCTGTCCCAAACACACTGCCCCCACCATAAAGATTGCCGTAGCTATCATAGGTAGCGGTATATCCCCAATTGTCGGCATAAGAACCGCTGTAGGAGCAAAAAGTTAAAGTGGGATCTATGATTAATGCTTCAGAAATATCATAGCTGCCGATTTTAAATGTTACGGTATTTTTTTTAATTACGTATTCACAAGGTATTTCTTTATAGTCTCCGGATTTATCTTTTTGGTAAGCAATGGGGCTTAATTCAACTACTTCCTGTTTGCCGCAACGGATATAAAGATTTCCTTTTTTAAGAAAAAGTTTATCCATTCCTTCATATGTCATACTGATAGCTGCGGGATTGCTTCCTGCTTCGATGATAAATTCATATTTCAGCGAATGATTTTTTTCATAATAGTTTAAATGTATACCCTCGTACATATTCTCATAGGTAATGGAATGATATTTTCGCACCGTGCTTGCCCATCGAGCGGGGTTTTTGCCAATGTAATAATTATTGTAATCAGGGTATACGCCCGATCCTTCGTACTCAATGTTTTGTTGTGTATTGTTAAAATGTACTTTATAGGCGTGATAAGTAAGCAATAAATCTTCCTCCCCTGTAAATAATTCACCACTTAATTTACGATGAAGTATTCTTTCAACGCTTTCCCGGTCTTGTAATACGTAGGTAATACAATTTTTTTCAAAGAAAATAGCTCCTCCCCGAAATTCGGTTTTAAATTTTATCTTTTCATCCCATTGGTTTTTGTTTTCAATAAAAGCAACATTGCTATGCTCTTGAGCCAATAGAGTAGCTTGAAAAAAACAAACAAAGCTAATATAAAGAAAAAATTGTTTCATAGAAACATGTAAAAATTTTACAAAGGTACAATTTTATTAATGATTAAATACAAATCCGTTTTGTTGCATTAAAAAAAATATCTTTTAGAACATTTTTTGTCTTTTCAGAAAATAAGTCAACAGTATTTTGTGGAAGCCTTCGTTGATGTTTGTTTCTACCAAATCAATTTGATATTGTCCGCAGCGAATTTTAAGTTCATCTTTAAATGTTTTCATCGATTTCCTATATAAGTCTCTCATTTCATTTGCATTTACTTTTATCACTTCCGCTGTTTCCATGTCAATAAACTTATAGGGTTTGTTGTCGAAATCAAAACGGACTTCGAGAGATTCGTCGTAAACATGAAAAAGAATGACATCGTGTTTATTATGTCGGAGGTGTTGGAGGGCTAAGAACAACTCCTCTTTTTGGTGAAAATTATCGAACATATCACTGAACACTATCACCAATGACCGGCGATGTATGCGTTCGGCTATTTCATGCAAACTGTCGATTACATTGGTAGTTTGCAGATTTTTACCATCATAAGCGGAGAGTAATTTTTCCAATTCGTTAGTAAGTAGTTTGACATGTACATTGCTGGATTTTGCGCGCGTATGAAAATCAATTTTATCGGAAAAAAGCGATAAGCCTACCGCATCTCGTTGTTGTTTTAGCATTTGAATGATTGCTGCCGCTGCATAGACAGAGAAATATAACTTATTGGGGGATGCCGGTGATAGGTTTTTCCGTTGCGGAAAATACATGGAAGAGGAGGTATCGATAATAATCTGACATCGTAAATTCGTTTCTTCTTCAAATTGTTTGACAAATAATTTGTCTGTCCGTCCAAAGAGCTTCCAATCTATGTTGCGGGTCGATTCACCGGTATTGTAAGGACGATATTCTGCAAATTCAACCGAAAATCCGTGAAAAGGACTTTTGTGTAACCCGGTAATAAATCCCTCAACCATTTGACGGGCAAGAAGCTCTAAATTGCTGAACTGACGAAGTTGATTAATGTCTATGGTACCCATTCGCTGTTAATATTCTTTTGTACAAACAACGGAAAAATATTCTTTTTATTTTTAATGTATTTTTTATGTACTTTTGCAAAAATAAATATTTAATTGAAGCATTTATGAATATAAAACATTTATTAACCCTCTTTTGTCTTGTGCTTATCGGCGGTCTTTATGCACAAGAAAGCACGAAAACCTTAGTTGCTATCAATGCATTCCTTTATGATTCCGAAGGAAAAGAAACGGAAAATCATTTTTTTACTGTCTCTAATGGCATAGAAGAAGGTCCGGATAAGACCTTTACGTTCTATAACGCCAACGGTTCTAAAAAAGAAGAAGTAAGTCTGAATTTATTAAACGATACGGTAGAGAAAGTGAATTATCAATATCAAATAAATATACTAACAAGAACATCGAATGTGTACTACGGTGCTACATCAACACCACAAGAAAAAATCATCTATTACGGATTGGACGATTATAGCGAAGTCGATGAATTGGTTGTTACTTTTTTATTGAATATCCCTATGTATGCTTGTGATTCATTTAAGGTTTATTCTTGGAATCAAGGGAATTGGGAATTAGCAACCACAGGCAAATATACATATAATCAAAAAGAAAATCCTACGAAACTTGTCCTTATGTTGAACGACTATGTGCCTGATATGAAAATAGATTTACAAGTAGTTTATCAATATGATACTAAAGATAATTGTACGGATATGTTTGCCAGTGTCTTGTTTTTCAACAGTCCTCTTTCTTTGATGAATGTGGAGCAAACCTTTGATGCTTCTTCAAAGCTTACGGAAACATATATGTATCCCAATGTTAATCCGCTTTTATCTCAATATTTTGGTACGGATGTTACGGAATTTCTTACGGAACAAAAAGTGCGGTATACTTATAATACGAACAATGATATCGAAACCATTCTTGTGCTCATGGTTAACAAGGATAACGGAACCTTTGAGCCGAATTCAGAGAGAGCCTATGTTTATACATCGCAAGACATTGGAGGAACCGAACATTATTTAGTCGATACCATTTACGATTACTTCTATGGAACACCGGCTCGTATTTCTGACCAATCTGCGTTACAAATAAAAATATATCCCAATCCTTCTGCAGAGTTTATGTATATCACAGGAATCGAAGAAGAGGCAGTTGTAACTATTTACGACTTGAATGCGAAGCTGTTGTTTGTAAAAATAGTGAAGGGTGCGGATTTGCAAATTCACATTCAATCGCTTACTCCCGGCATGTATGTAGTAAAGGTACAGCATGCAAAGGGGATGTATGTTTCAAAATTTATAAAAGAATAGCTCATCCTTTGAGCTTTTCGAGTTCCATGCATTGTATTTCCCATTCGGAAACAAGTTTTTCTACTTTTTTTTGGTAGTCTTGGTATTGTTTGTACAATGCGCCGGAAGCAATGTCATCCACGTGATGTTCGGGATCACTTAACCTACGATTGATTTCTTCCATGGCTTCCTCCATGCGATGGATATCGTTTTCAATTTTCTCTATGTGTTTGGATGCTTTGCGTAAGGCACTTTCTTTTTGTTTTTGCTTTTCCCATTGGCTTTTAGTGTCGGATTCCGAATGTTGTTGAGAAGTACTTCCGTTATGAGCATGGGTATTGAGTGATTGCAAAGATTCAAGTTGGCGTTTTTCTAAATACTCTTGTATATCCCCTAAATGTACTTTTACAGTTTTGTCTTTGAATTCAAATACTTTATCACTTAATCCTTGTAGAAAATCACGGTCGTGGGAAACAAGTATCAATGTGCCGTTATAGCGTAGTAATGCATTTTTCAATACATCTTTCGATTGCATATCGAGGTGGTTGGTAGGTTCGTCGAGTAAAAGGACATTGTAAGGCTCCAAGAGTAATTTAGCAATTGCCAATCGTGCCTTTTCACCACCGGAGAGTACGCTGACTTTTTTGTCAATGTCGTCGGTAGAAAACAAGAAACTACCTAATATACCTCGTATTTTAAGGCGGATGTCTCCAACGGCGATATCATCCAAGGTTTGAAAAACAGTTTTGGAAGGGTCTAAAAGCAGATTCTGATTTTGGGCATAATAGCCTATTTTTACCAATTCACCTCTGTGTAATCTTCCCGATGTTAACGGCAATTCTTGATGCAATATACGCATCAAAGTGGTTTTTCCTTCTCCGTTTTTGCCAATAAAAGCTACTTTCTCTTGATTTTCAATTACAAAATTCACATCCGTCAGCACGTGTTTTTCATCGTATTGTTTCGATAGCTTTTCTGCTTCAAAAACTACGCGGTTGCAATTGGGAGCATTGGGGAACAGAAAATGTATGTGTGAAGTATCTAATTCGTCAACTTCAACAACCTCCATTTTTTCCAACATTTTCACACGGCTTTGTACTTGTTTGGCTTTGGTGGATTTATAGCGAAAGCGTTCAATGAATTGTTCGATGGCTTGTATTTCTTTTTGCTGATTTTCAAAAACTTGTTTTTGATGTGCAATACGCTCCAAACGGCGGCTTACATAGGTGGAATAATTGCAGTTATAATCTTCAATCTTTCCTAAGGTAATTTCGATGGTACGTTTCGCTACCTTATTGAGAAAAGTGCGGTCATGAGAAACCAGTATAATGGCTCCTTGATAGTTTTGTAAAAAATTTTCAAGCCATTGTATGGATTCGATGTCGAGGTGGTTGGTAGGTTCATCCAATAAAACAATTTCCGGTTTTTGTAAGAGTATTTTAGCCAAAGCCACACGCATTTGCCATCCGCTGCTGAAGGTGTTTAAAGGACGCATAAATTCCGATTTGGTGAATCCGAGACCCAAAAGTACCTTTTCGGAATTTGATTCTATGTGGCCGGCATCTAAATATTCCAAGCGATGGTTTAAATCGCTGAGGGATTGTATTAGTTTTTCAAAGGAAGGGGATTCATAATCGCTAATGTCGCCGAGCTGTCGGTTTAATTTTTCTATTTGTGCTTCTATTTGTTTGATTTCTGAAAAAGCACTTAAGGTTTCTTCCCATACATTTTTATCGGTTTTCATTACCATTTCCTGGGGCAGATACCCTATTCTATGCCCTTTAGTAATGACAATATTTCCTTTATCATGGGCTAATTCTCCGGCGAGGATACGTAATAAAGTGGTTTTGCCGGCTCCGTTTTTTCCTACCAATCCAATGCGGTCGGTATCGGCAACTACAAAGCTGATATCTTCGAATAAGGGAATGCCCGAGAAAAATATACTTGCATGGATTACGCTAATCATTGAATGTGTAATGGCTTGACATCTACTTTTTTTGCGGATTGTGGGAATACTACCGGCAGGAGTAAATGTTTTGGTTTTTAATAGTACTTTTTAGGTAACAGAAATTGTTGTACATAGTTGGTAATTCCTTCTTCGAGCGTAGAAAAGGTTTTTTCGTAACCTGCATCTTTCAGTTTATCCATGACAGCTTCAGTAAAATACTGATATTTATCGCGTATATCCATAGGAGTGTCGATGTAATCGATGCCGGGGTTTTTGCCCATAGCAGCAAATACTGACATTGCTAAATCATTAAATGAGCGGGCAATGCCGGTGCCGACATTATAAATTCCCGATTTTGGTCGTCGGTTGATTAAGAAAGTGATGACTTCAATCAGGTCTTTAACATAGATAAAATCGCGTAATTGTTCGCCATCTTTGTAATTTTCGTTGTGTGAACGGAATAGCTTAACGCTGCCTGTTTCATTTATTTGATGGAAGGCATGAAAGATTACAGATGCCATGCGGCTTTTATGGTATTCGTTGGGACCATAGACATTAAAGAATTTTAATCCTGCCCAAAAAGGAGGTTCTTCTTCTTGTTTGAGGACCCATTTGTCGAAGTCGTTTTTAGAAATGCCATAGAGATTCAATGGTTTTAATTTTTCTACGAGGGAGTGTGCGTCTTCATAGCCTTGTTCTCCCAGTCCGTAAGTAGCTGCCGAGGAAGCATAAATAAGCGGTAAACGGTATAAGACACAGTTCTCCCAAATTTGTTGGGAATAGTTTACGTTCAACTCTTGAAATATATCCCAATTTGTTTCCGTAGTATCGGTACGTGCTCCTATATGAATGACAAAATCAACTTGCTGGTAGTTTGTTTCCAACCAGAAGAAAAATTCCGTACGTTTCACTTTATAAATATAGGGCTTGTTTTCAAGATTTTTCATTTTTTCCGCTTTGGAAAAATCATCGACGGCAACTATGTTTTCGTAGCCTTCTTCGTGTAGTTTTTGTATCAGGCAACTGCCAATAAAACCGGCAGCGCCTGTAATCACTATATAGTTCATGTAGCATTTAAAGTTTGAGATGCAAAAATATAATTTTTTGTAATATCAACACCAGAGGAATGGAATATATTAATGAAAAGTAAAAAGTGTCGCGAGTGAAGAGAGCAATTAAAAATTAAAAATTAAGAATTAAAAATGAGGTCTAAAGTCTAAAAAACAAAAGTCGCAAGACGGTTTTTCCGTTCCGAAAAAATGGGTTTATATACTGCTGAATGTTATCGAACAATAATGATTATAATTGATTTTTTTATAAAAAGCGTTTAAAGCTTATTGAAAGGTGATTTTATTCTGAACCTTTTATAACGTCCCAAAGAAAGAAACATGGCTATCTTTCGTTCATTACCTAAGGATGCGTCTATGAAAACTAAGCTTAGAAATGATCAACGGAAGGCTTGCTAATGGATAAAACTAAGCTTAGAAATGATCAACGGAAGGCTTGTTAATTAATAAAACTAAGCTTAGAAATCACAGGAAGATACGTATGTAATTATTAAAACATACTTACTCAAATAAAACCGGTTAATTTGTTA
>JAQVNO010000192.1 GCA_028703095.1 Bacteroidales bacterium | reverse complement strand
TTTTTTAATTAAATTAGGTTTTTTTCGTGCCAAAAAATTATAATTTTTTTTAATAAAAAATTCAAAAAAAAAAAAAAAAAAAAAAAAAAAAAAAGACAATCAACACTTTAGCACAAACAACACAAAAAAGCGTAAAAATAAGGGCAGTTTTTTGGAAGGAAAAAAGAGGAATGGCACACAGATAACGCGGATGCGGCGGATGAACGCCGATACAGTAAGCGGGTGAATCTAAATCACCCGCTTACTAAGCAGAAAGTAAATTACATGGGAAATTATGAATCATTATTGCGCGAAGAAATTCAGCAGATTCTTCGCTTCACTTCGTTACGCTCAGAATGACGTTATCATGGAGTTAAAAGAGGGGTTAGACAAGGCTTTGCGGCTTTGCCGCAAAGCCTTGTCTAACCATTCCTCATATATAAAAATAATGGTCATTCTGAGCGAAGCGAAGAATCCGCCCCCTTACAAATGCTGTATAGAAACCCTATTTTTTAATTTTTAATTCGACTCGTTCCTTATCTCACCACCTGAACTTTTCGAGTGAGCACCCCGCTTACTGTGTTGATTTTTACCACATAGATGCCATTTGGTAAATAACTTACATCAACTGTTGTTGAAGGAGCATTTACGGGAAGATGTTGTACTTTTCTGCCCATTACATCATAGAGAGATACTTCTTTCATTAATTCTTGTCCGTTATCAATTGACAATTCGAATAAAGCAGGATTCGGATATATTTTAATCTCAGATTTCTCTACGGTATGGATGTTTGATAAATCATACTTATAATATTTAGAAACATATATATTCCAATTATCCGATGAATCCTTATCAAAAACTTTTGTAGATATAAGATTGTTGTTCTCATCATAATAATAGTTTTCCTTTCTTCCATAATTATAAAATTTAAAACAGGTAGACAAATAGGGAATTATTGAAATTTCAGATGTTTGACTATTTTCGTTAAAAGTTTCGGATAAATACCAAAATTTATCCGAACAAGAATCTAACAATGATTTTGTACATTCAATACCATTACACCTTAAATCACTGTCATACGACAAATCTAACATACAAGAAACTTTTTTCGATTTTTGAATACATCTTTGTACTATATTGTTTGATAAATAGGTAAAATATATTTTAGAATACAAGTTATATTCAGCAGATAAAGTATCGAACATCTCAATATTAATCGAATCGGAAAGATAATAGCTATATGTAAAATATCCATATAATTGATTTAATGCTTCGTTTAATAGAGGTATTGAAGCTCTGTTACGGATATTGAAAAAATAATAGCGATAATAATTAACTAATTTTCCATTGCTTCTAATTTGGTATACATATTCCAAATCGTTATTTATTAAAGTAAAAATTTCTTTGAATACGGTATCTTTGTTGTTGTCGAGCATAAAAACACCTTGTATCTGATTGCTGTTATCATATTCATAATACGTTACATAATTCCCGGATTTAATAAAATAATCCCCTGAACACCAATAAAATTCTTTATTTATGTTTTCTATATATTGTATTTTACCATCCAAATCATAATGATAAATATTTTTATAAAACAACATAGAATCTGTTGGAGAATCCGTTAAAAAATAATATTTATACGTTGTGTCAGGTTGGCTTTGAGAAAAACAAAAATTTGCAATAAATACAATTGAAATAATTAAAATTATATTTTTCATATTCATAAAGTTTATAAACAAGAGGGTTTTTGTATATCACCCTCTTGTTGAATTAAAATTAATTTATTTCATAATAAATGGTTACAAGTGCATCTTGAAAAAAGAGATTTAATTCTTCGATAGTTAAAGTCTCTCCTCCTGAAATTACTGTAAAATTGTAATTATCTGGCTCTATATAATCGGCTTCACAATTAAATTCAACCTCAGGTTCTGGTTCAAAAGCAAATTCAAGAGGAACCGCTATTAAGGCAAGCATTGTAGCACAATCTACTTCAGTATAAATCAAACCTCCTGATGATATGTGCTTATTATCATTATCATCCTCCCAAACTAAATATTTACCCGTTACATGAAAGCATTTGCCATTAATTTCTCTGTATTCATTCATTGTATACGTTACTCCTTGTTGTTCTTTTTGAATTTTATTTGAATTTGAAGTAAGAGTGTTTTCATTAATAGATTCTTTCTCGCATGAGATAAATATTCCTACACTTATTGCCACAACAAATAGTGCGGCTATTATATATTTATATGATTTCATTTCTTTTTATTTTTTAATTAATATATTTTATTGGTTTTACTATATTCTTTGCATGTTTTTCTATCTGTTTTTTTTGTACCTTTGCAGGGACAAAATGTGTCAAAGTCAAATATAAACTTTAGGGTTTAATCCTCCTTGGAAGTGGGTAAGGGATAAGTATTATGTTTCTGAAAATGTCTGTACTTATCCCTGTCCTTCCGAGTCCTCGCTACTGCAACCGGGACACTTTTTTGCAGTAGCTCAGAGCAATACATTTAATAAG
>JAQVNO010000078.1 GCA_028703095.1 Bacteroidales bacterium | reverse complement strand
AAATTGTACTTCAACTTGCTCCCAACACATCCCCTGACCAAACCATCGATGCTCTGTATGCATTTACCTTGTGTCAAAAATCAATTTCTCCCAACACCTGTGTTATCATTGATTACAAACCACATTTCGTTGATATAAAAGAAATTCTGCGTATCAGCACAAACAACACTTTGCGATTGTTAAAACTGGAGTTGGAAATACTTTTAAACGAACTGAATGAAAAATGGCACTGGATTTCGTTGGAAAAAATCTTTTTTGAAAAGAAAATTTATAAAGAACTCGAAAAAGATCAAGCAAGCTATGAAGCTCAAATAGATGATATCGAAAAAGCTTTCGACCCCTATCGCCCGCATTTCAAGCGTGAAATTACCCGTGACGATGTATTAAAATTAACGGAAAAGCCTGTTCGAAAAATCTCGAAATTTGACATAAAAGAAGCCGAACAACAAATAGAAAACATTGAAATTGATATAGAAGAAGTTCTTAACAACCTTGAACATATCACTGAATATACCATACAGTATTTCAAGCAAATTAAAAAGAAATACGGTCCGGGTCGCGAACGAAAAACTGAAATTCGTAATTTCGACACTATTACAGTAGCTAATGTTGCCGTAGCCAATCAGAAATTGTACATGAATGCTAAAGAAGGTTTTATCGGGACTTCCTTGAAAAAAGACGATTATGTATGTGATTGCTCGGATGTTGATGAAATCATTGTTTTCCGTGAAAACGGAAAATTCATCGTTACCAAAGTTACTGAAAAAACATTCGTGGGGGAAAACATACTCTTTGCCGATGTTTTCTTCCGTAGCGATGACCGTACCATTTATAACTTGGTTTACAACAATGGAGCATTAGGTCCCGCCTATGTCAAACGTTTTGCCATAGGTGGAATTACCCGCGATAAAGAATACGACCTTACACAAGGAAAGAAAAACACTAAAATACTTTATTTTACGGCTAATAAAAACGGAGAAGCCGAAAAAATCAGGGTATTTTTAAAACACAAACCCAAATTAAAAAAACTGCAATTTGATTTCGACTTCAGCGAACTTGCCATCAAAGGAAGAAATTCCATTGGGAATATTTTAACCAAACATCAGATACGCCGTATTGATTTGATTGAAAAGGGAACGTCGACACTGAATGCTCTAAATATTTGGTATGACTCTTCCGTCAATAAGTTAAATACCGATAACAGAGGAACTGATTTAGGCAGTTTTGAAGCCAACGATAAAATCATTGCATTTTACAAAGCGGGCTATTATAAAATTACCGGATTTGATACAACTACCCATTTTGATGACAATCTCCTTCATATTGAGAAATTGAATCCCACTAAACCCGTTACCATTATATACTACGATAAACAACAAGACAAGCATTTTATTAGACGCTCTTTGCCTGAAATTACGGATAAAAAAACAGATTTACTTTCCGGCAATAACAAGGCTACTTTGCAATACTTAAGTGTTGATTTTTTACCTCAAGTTGAAATTGTTTATAAAAATAAAAACGAAAAACAATCCCAAATTATTCAAATAGCAGATTTCGTTGAAATAATGAAAATAAAAGCACGTGGAAAACGCATCCCGATTACCAATATTATTTCGTTTAAAACCATGGACCCTCTCCCTTATACGGAAGTAGAAAATAAACCTGAGATGCCACCTGCCGAGTCAGAGGATAACTTTACAGAAGAAACAAGCCCAGATAAAACCAAAGCCATAACTTCATCTCCTAAACACGGCGAAGAAAAAGATAATGGAGGACAAATGAGTTTATTTTAATTTTTAATTATATAACATTTACTATAAAACAAACAAATGAAAACAATCCGATTTTTTTCAGCCATTCAGAGGTTTTTTGATTTTAACAGTGGGGAACGACGAGGAATTTTAGTCTTAACCATCATATTATTTATATTAGTCTTGTTTCGTGTTAGTTATACATATATCTATTTACAAAGAACATCCATAGATATGCCTGAAGATATCGAAAAAAAAATTAAAACATTTTATGCTCGGCAAAAACAAATAGAAGATTCTTTAAAAAGTGTATATACAAGTACCTACTCGGAAAATAAAATCAACTTCTATCACATCGACCAATCCATCGCTGAAAATACCTTACATCCATTCCCGTTTAATCCAAACAACTTGCCGGAAAGCAGTTGGAAAAAGTTAGGCCTTACCGACAAACAAATTAAAACCATAAAGAATTTTGAATCCAAGGGTGGAAAATTTTATACCAAAGAAGATTTAAAAAAAATATATGGTATATCTGAATATGATTACCGTATATTGGAACCTTATATACAAATTCCAGAAGAAAATTCAATTAAATACAGGTATAAAGAAAAGAAAAACAAATTTTCTGCTGAACCCGTTGAGCTCAATACTGCGGATAGTATCCGCTTGCAAACCATTCCCGGCATAGGGGTAAAAACCGCAAGCAGAATTATTACATATAGAGATAAACTGGGTGGTTTTGTTTACAAAGAACAATTATTGGAAGTGTACGGGATTGATTCAAATCGATATCAACAAATTGAATCTTACCTTTTATTAACTTCAACCAATATAAAAAAAATAAATATCAATACTGCTGATATCAAGGAAATGCTAAAACATCCTTACATTGATTATTATTTGGCTAAATCCATTCTTACGTATAGACAAAAAAACGGCAATTTCAACAGTTTGGAAGAAATGAAAACCCAAACTCGTATATACAATGACTTATTTATTAAACTTAAACCTTATCTAACAACAAAATAAAATATGGATAGCATTAATTTTCGCACAGAAATTCACATTCCTGAGAGCAATATCAAACTTAATCACCAAGATAAGCTTATGCTCATCGGTTCATGTTTTGTTGAACACATCAGTGAGAAACTCAAAGAGCATAAATTTAATGTATTAATAAATCCTTACGGAATTTTATTCAACCCTGCGTCCATAGCACAATGCATTAACGATTTGATTAAAAATGAAGAAATTCCCGAAGAAGAATTGCATTATTTCAATGAAGTATGGTTTAGTTTTAAACATCACAGCGACTTCTCAAACCCTGATAAATCACAATGCATTAACTATATTAATAAAAAATTCAGTGAAAGTAAAAAATTTTTGCAACAATCCGATTTTTTATTAATTACCTTAGGTTCAAGCATTGCCTATCGCTTACATTCCACCCATAAAATTGTTTCAAATTGTCATAAAATTCCGGCAAAAGAATTTACTAAAATTCACTTGTCGGTGGATGAAAGTTTCGAAATGTTACGTAATTGCATCGAAAACTTACGCCTCGTCCATCCAAAAATCAAACTCATTTTTTCGTTGAGTCCAGTACGTTATATTAAAAATGACTTTATGGAGAATAGTCTGAGTAAAGCAAATCTAAGACTATGTATAAACGAGTTAATTAAAATTTTCCCAAATACCTTTTACTTTCCTGCTTTCGAAATCATGATGGATGATTTAAGAGATTATCGTTTTTATAATTCCGACAATATACACCCCTCCTCCCTTGCCATTGATTATATATGGGAATGTTTTAGTAAATGCTATTTTAACAAAGAGACACAAAAAATCAATGATCGCTTAGAAGATATTTCCAAAGCATATCATCATTCTGTAAAGGTATTAACAAATAATTCTTATAAAAAATTCAAACAAACCTATTTATTAAAAATAAATCAATTAATGCAAGAATATCCCTTTTTACATTTAGAAAAAGAAAAAAAGTATTTTTCGATTCCTTAAAAGTGATTATTTGTCTTTTTTTCTATTTTTTAATACTTAAAAAAAATAGGCATCATTTTTGTTTAGAAATAGACCGATTCAATAAATAACTATAATATTAATTAAAACAAGAAACGTAATGAAAAAGTTATCCGTAGCAATTGGAGCCGTTTGCTTCGTTTTTGCTTCCTGTTCAAATCCTCAGGAAACAACTGTAAAAGAAGATTGTAAAGCAAAACAAGAATGTCAAAAACAAGACCAAAAGCACAATTGTTGTAAAGAAATATCAGCAGAAGAAAAAGCATTTTGCGATGCTTGGAAAGATTGGAAAAATCAAACCCCTGAGAAAAAAGCTGAGTTAATTAGCAAACAGAAAGAAAGAATTAACGGAAAAATGGCGGAATGGGAAGCCAAAGAAGCGGAAGCAAAAGCCAAAAGAGAAGAATTTAAAACAAAATGGAGCACTATTGATCAATTAGACATTGAAGCTCAAAAAACCTTAATTGACGAATACGGATGTTGGGGCAAGAGAAAGCACCATAAAATGGGAAATGCTTGTAAAAAAGAAGAATAAAATTAAATTCTTACCCCCTTTAAACAAAAAAAGACTATTTTCTAATAGTCTTTTTTTTATTTTATTTAAAATGAAAAACCAACCTTTATCATGATTCCCCACGGATATCTCCATTCTTTTTTGTTTGTATTATAATAAATGCCGTATTGATCATAATCCCAAATTTCACTTTCATACGCTTGAAAAAAGAAGCCCGATGAAAATGAAAATTTATGACTGCGGAAACCGGTTGTCAATGTTGAATAAATACCCATTGCTTCCACCCGTGACATTCCCCCTAAAGCAACATTAATATGAGGGGTAAATGATTTTAAAGGATTAAAGTAATATCGATAATTAATGAATATAGGACAATAAACCCCCGGTTCAGCAGCATCCATATCTCCGCCTAATCCCAGTCCTAATCCAATTCCTAAATTATGCCCTCCAATGGCAAATCCATTGACGGTTGTACCTTCAAATGCTATAAAACGTTCACTGGGACTTCCCAACAATCCCCATTCAGTAATATTTGAATACTTAACTTTATTATCTTCTTGATTTTGTGCTTGAATAAGCATCATTGAAAAAACAAAAATGACTACTAATACTGCTTTTAATTTCATATTGAATATATTTATTTATATAATGTTTTAACTATTTCATTTATTATTTTAACTTATACGTTATGTTTTGCAAAAGTATGTTTTTTTTCTTTTCATCACTATATATTTATATGTTTTTTTACTTTTAAAATACAGTTACTTATTTTATAAAAGCATAAATAAGAACTTCAAATGATGCATAATTCTAATTTAGATTAGAATTCGGTAATATTTGCATACCGTATTTTTTACCGTTCTTCATTTTGTGATTATACTATCAAACCCGACAAAACAAGAAAATTATGATTAGAAAAGCATTAAATCGTAATCGCATACTTATCTATTACTAAGTCGATGGTATTGTTTCCTTCATTTCTAAGCTTAGTTTTCACTAAAAGAAAGCCTTGTAGTTTATATTTCTAAGCTTAGTTTCTACTAAAAGTAAGCCTTGTAATTTATATTTCTAAGCTTAGTTTTTATAGATAGAAAAGCATTAAACATTTAAAAGCTTATTATATGATAGGAAAAGCATAGCGTTATGTGTCTGATTCGATACTATAATTTTGATTGAAATTTTTCACGTAATATTTTTACATAACAACAATCGATTGTATGCATTTTTGATATACTTTTGCACCTATAATTTATGATTTTAATTACATGGCAAACAACGAAGATTTATTTAAAAAAATAATTTCCCACGCAAAAGAATACGGATACATTTTCCCTTCAAGTGAAATTTATGACGGATTAAGTGCTGTTTACGATTACGGACCTTATGGTTGTGAACTTAAAAACAACATTAGAAATTATTGGTGGAAAGCCATGGTGCATATGCACGAAAATATTGTAGGCGTTGACAGTGCTATCTTTATGCATCCAACCGTATGGGAAGCATCGGGACATGTGGATGCATTTAATGATCCTTTGATAGATAATAAAGACAGCAAAAAACGTTACCGTGCCGATGTTCTTATTGAAGACTACCTCCAAAAAATTGAAGATAAAATTGACAAAGAAATTGAAAAAGCAGCAAAACGTTTCGACAGCTTTGATGAGCAAATGTATCGAAACACTAACGCTCGCATACTTGAATATCAACGTAAAATCGATGAGACTCAAAGTCGTTTCACCTCTTCCATGGAAGCCGGCGACTGGGTCGGTTTGAAGGTGTTAATTGATGACCTTGAAATTACTTGTCCTATATCCGGCAGCCGTAATTGGACGGAAGTACGTCAGTTCAATTTGATGTTTGCCACTCAAATGGGTTCTGTTGCAGATGGAAGCGACACCGTTTATTTGCGTCCCGAAACAGCTCAAGGTATTTTTGTGAATTTTTTGAATGTGCAAAAAACGGCACGAATGAAAATACCTTTCGGCATTGCTCAAACAGGGAAAGCTTTTCGTAATGAAATTGTTGCGCGCCAATTTATTTTTCGCATGAAAGAATTCGAACAAATGGAAATGCAATTTTTTGTTCGGCCGGGAGAAGAACTCCAATGGTTTGAATACTGGAAAAAAGAACGCATGCAATGGCACGAATCTTTAGGCATGCCTAAAAACGCTTATCGTTGGCATGACCACGATAAATTAGCACATTACGCCAATGCCGCTACCGATATTGAATTTAAATTTCCCTTTGGATTTAAAGAACTCGAAGGGATACATTCCCGTACAGATTTTGATTTAAAAGCACATCAGCAATATTCAGGTAAAAAGTTACAATATTTTGACCCCGAAACTAACGAAAGTTATGTGCCCTATGTAATAGAAACATCTATAGGATTAGACCGAATGTTTTTAGCAGTGCTAAGCCATGCATACACTGAAGAGATTTTGGAAGACAATAGTCTTCGAACAGTATTACGCATACCTCCCGTGCTGGCACCCGTAAAGCTTGCCATACTGCCTCTCGTTAAAAAAGACGGCATGCCTGAAAAAGCAAAAGAATTACTCAAAACCTTACAATATCATTTCTTGTGTCAATACGACGAGAAAGATGCCATTGGGCGACGCTATCGCCGACAAGATGCCATTGGCACTCCATACTGTATCACAATTGACAATCAAACACTTGAAGACAATACAGTTACTTTAAGAGAACGCGATAGTATGCTTCAAGAACGTATCGCCATTAATCAAATAGAAAATAAACTATATCAACTTCTTCAAATAAAATTTTAAGTTTTTAATTTAAATACTTTACATGTTATCAATAATCGTTGCTTTAGGCAGAAATTACGAAATCGGACAAAACAATCAACTCTTGTGTCATTTACCTGATGATTTGAAACATTTTAAAACAATCACAAGCGGACATACCGTTCTAATGGGTGAAAACACCTATTTATCTCTCCCCGTTCGTCCTCTTCCTAATCGTAAAAATATAGTATTAACATTGAATAAAGATACTGTATATGAAGGATGTGAAATGGCTTATTCAATTGAAGAAGCCATACTGATGTGTAAAAAAGAAGAGGAAACATTTATTATAGGAGGTGCCTCTGTATACAAACAATTTTATCCGCTTTGCGACAAATTATATCTTACTTTAATAGATGCTGAATTTAAAAATGCCGATTCTTTTTTCCCAAAAATACATATAAATGATTGGCTTTTAATAGAAGAAACATTCCATGCTGCAGACGAAAAACATATGTATAATTTTTTATACCAAATCTACGTTAAAAAAGAAAAAAATATGATATGATTAAAAGAAGATTTACCTGTATCATCTGCAATTTATTATTGATTTTTAGCGCATTAACTGTTCAAGGGCAAAAAAAAGACGAAATTGTTCCCCCTCTTTTACCCATAGATGAACACACACAACTTATCACTTATCAGTTTACCATCAAAATGAAAGGGGAAGCAGATACCTTGTATCAACGGGCATTGACATGGGCTAATACCTATTATCAAAATCCTTCACAAGTTATCAAAACTGCGGATACAGAAAAAAAAGTCATTGAATGTGTGTCAAGTTTAAGAATAACTACTCCTTCTAGAGATGGAAAAACTCAAGTCCAGGCAGGTATCGTAACCTACAATTTAAAAATTGAATTACGACCCGATCGCTATCGATATACTATAACCAATTTCAATCTCAAAGGTGCTGCCAACCAGCCCATTGAAATTTGGCTTGATAATACAAAACCTGAATGGAGCCCAATGCGTTACGAACATTTACGTCAAGTGGACGAAGCTATGCAAAAAGTAATGGAAAATCTTGAAGCTGAGATGGAGCCCAAACCGGTAATAAATGACGAATGGTAATCCAATGAATCAAGAAAAAACACATACTCACGCAGAAGAAGATGAAATCGCTTTATTAGACGATATCTATACATTATTATTAATTAATGATGATTTCAATACATTCGAATTTGTGATTGAAACACTAATGGAATTATGCCATCATACCTATGAACAAGCCTTTCAATGCGCTTTCATTACACATAATTACGGAAAATGTGATGTAAAACATGGTTCCTACTCTGAATTGGAACCTATAGCAAACACCATGCTTATGCGAGGATTAACAGCAAAAATTGTAAACTAATAAACCATTTATCAACGAAAAATATTAACTAATCAAAATAAAAAATCATGAGTAATTTATCACAATTAAAACCACAACCCTTGTGGGAAAATTTCGGTCATATTTGCAGTATCCCCCATCCTTCTAAACACGAAGGGAAAATTTTAGAATTTCTTTTAGCATGGGCTAAAAAACATAATATTACTGTAAAACAAGATGAAACAGGTAATTTAATTTTCAGTAAACCGGCAACCAAAGGGATGGAAAACCGCAAAGGAATTATATTACAAGGACATATTGATATGGTTCCCCAAAAAAATTCAGATAAAGTGCACGATTTCACAAAAGATCCTATTGAGCCTATGATTGGTAACGATGGATGGATACGTGCCAATGGAACTACCTTAGGAGCTGACAACGGTATTGGCTGTGCAGCAGCGATGAGTGTCTTACAAGCAACAGATATTGAACATGGTCCAATAGAAGTCTTGGTTACAGTAGATGAAGAAACAGGTATGACCGGTGCCTTTGGATTAAAACCTGGTTTATTTAAGGGTGATATTTTGATGAATCTTGATTCCGAAGATGAAGGAGAATTGTATGTAGGTTGTGCCGGAGGATTAGATGCTACTATCGAAATAGAATATAAACATATCTCTGTTCCTGCAAACATGAAAGCTTTCAAAGTAGCTGTAACCGGATTAAAAGGAGGACACTCAGGCATGGACATCAATACAGGTCGTGCCAATGCCAATAAAATTATCATCCGATTATTAAAAAGTGCTGCCCAAACTTACGGTATGCAACTAACTTCCATTGATGGCGGTAGCCTTCGCAATGCCATTCCACGTGAAGCATTTGCTACCATAACAATCCCCGAAAAAAATGTTGATGCATTCTTCAAATTCATACATGAATTTAAAACAATGATACAAAACGAATTTTCAGCTACTGAGCCTACATTGGCAATTGATGCAACACCCATAGAAATGCCTTCCCATATTATTGAAAATGCTTACATGCAAAATATTATAAATGTTGTATATGGATTGCCAAATGGTGTTATGCGCATGAGCGATTCAATGAAAAATTTGGTAGAAACCTCTACCAATTTAGCAATCGTGAAATCAGAAAAGAATAAAGTAACCATCATGTGTCTGCTTCGCAGTTCCGTTGATTCCGCAAAAGAAGCTGTCGGTGAAAAAATGTCGGCTATTGCTGAATTAGCAAATGCAAAAATTAGCTTATCAGGCGCTTACCCGGGTTGGAAACCCAATATGGAATCCCCTATTCTGAAAACCATGCAAAAAACATATCAAGATTTATATGGAAAAACACCTGAAATAAAAGCTATTCATGCAGGTTTGGAATGTGGTTTGTTGGGTGGCGTTTATCCCAATTGGGATATGATTTCTTTCGGTCCTACCATTCGTAATCCTCATTCACCCGATGAAAGAGTACACATCGAAAGCGTTGAGAAGTTCTGGAATTTCTTGATAGCTACATTAAAGAATGTACCTCTTAAATAACAATTAAACTATTAATAATAAAAAGGAGATGATTACAAAATTCATCTCCTTTTTTCTTATTACCAACTTCTTTTAATGTAAATTTGCACCTATAATACGCAAAAATTCTTGACGTGTATTATATTGTTTTAAAAAAGCACCGGTAAAATCCGAAGTGGTAGTTACAGAATTTTGTTTTTGAACA
>JAQVNO010000077.1 GCA_028703095.1 Bacteroidales bacterium | reverse complement strand
ATTTTTTTCATGTTCTTTTATTCATAAAGAATCCTCTTTTTGGAAAGATACCAAATCTCCATTTTCATAGATGATGCTTGCTTTGCCTTGTAATAAAATCACAAATTCATCCGTCGGTTGATTGTACCATTCATTACTTGTTTGCCCAAAGGAAACGATGCGCTTAATAAGCACATTTTTAGAAGATAATAAGGTTTCGAATATTTCTTCATGTCCTGTAAGGTCTAGTTCGGAGATATCCAATAAATGAGAGGGGCTATGCATCTATCAATAACTTTTTTTAATCTTATCAATAATAATACTGGTAGAAATATCTGGAACTAAATCGATAGTGATAATTTCTCCTTTTTTAGCTTTTACAATATCGGCCCCAACAATCGTGTCTACAGTATAATCACTGCCTTTGATTAATACATCGGGTTGTATGAGTTTAATCAATGAGTAAGGTGTATCTTCTTCAAAAAGAATAACGTAATCAACAAATGACAGAGATGCTACTAAAATAGCACGGGAAGTTTCATCCATAACAGGACGATTATTTCTTTTTATTCGTTTAATAGAGCTGTCGCTATTTAACCCGATAATAAGTATATCGCCAAAAGCTGCTGCTTGAGCAAGATATTCCACATGACCGCGATGCAATATGTCGAAACAACCATTACTAAAGACAATTTTTTTAGCAGCAAAATGCTTCTTTTGTTGGAGTAAGCGCAAAGCATCTTTACTAATGATTTTATGCTTGATTTGTTCCAAGTGGTTCATCTTTTTTATTTTTTTTAGGATTTGTAAAAGGGGCTATGATTAAAGAGATAATTCCCCCCACAACATATAATAGGGTTTCGGTTGTCCATACCACCCAACCCACAGCGAGGCCTAATTCTTTAGATATACCGTATAAAAGTAATACGCTTGATATTAATAATGGATAAGCACCGAGTCCTCCTTGGGAAATGATAAAGCCTATGGTTCCTATAACAACGCAAGAGAGAGAAGCCATCCACAGTTGATTTCCTGTTGCTATAAGTTCCGGAAATGCGAAAATGGCTACATAAAACATGAAGAAATAACAAACCCATATCATAAAAGTATAAAAAACAAACAATAACGGTTTTTTTAGTTTGACAACAGATAGTAAGCCGCTCCAAAAACCCAGGATGATTTGTTTGATTTTATGATATAATTTCCATTTTACGATAGATTTTCTGAAGATAAAGAGAATAATAATCACTAAAAGCAAAATTATTGCCAGTATAAACATTGGATTGTTTAAAAACGAAGTAGTCTCCGTTGATTGTGTTTTATGTTGGAATAAAGAAAGTAGCTTTTCGCTTTCTAATAATAAAGCAAAGAGAAAAATCAAGCCGAAACTTAACATGTCTATGATTCTTTCGGTTACGACTGTTCCGAAAGTTTTTTGAAAAGGAACTTTTTCATAACGTTGAATAAAAGTACATCGCAATACTTCTCCCAATCGTGGGAAGGCTATGTTGGCAATATAACATATCATTACTGAATGATAGGAGTTTATTTTAGAAACATTGTATCCAAGTGGTTCTAACAATTGAATGGACCGAAATGCACGAAAAATAACGCTTATGAACCCTATGGCAGCACTGAAGACAAGAAAAATCCATCGATTATCAATGGCAACCCCTTTGATATTGTTTATGATACTGGCTTTTTCCTCAGCGCTTAAATCTTTGATTGATATCCAAATAAAAAAGATACCTAAAGCTAAAAATATGAATAACTGTATGAATTTCTTTCCTTTGTCCGACATGTAAATAATGTTATGTAATTATTCTTTAGTGGTTACCTTAACAGTGTTTGAGAAGTTGTCCATTTCCGTTTGCAGACGGTAATAATAGTTTGTGTTTGCTTTTAAATTGATAATTTTCAAGGATGGTTTTTTAACTTTAACACCATTGTAGTCGGGTAAGCAGACAGAGAAATCCTCATACATAGAAACATAAAGTGTAAATTTTTCTGTTTTGCTTTTGGTCCATCTTGCTGTAAACTGATTTGATTTAACACTTTTCCCATCCAGTGCAAGGGGAGGTGTGATTATTTTCACACTTGATTGTTTGCTGTGTTTGCTATCGTTATAGGCTCGTCCCTTGATAGTGTAAGTAGTGCCCGGCAAAAGCGTACTAAGTATAATGCTGTTGTTACCTACATAATAGGGCGTACTGTATTTCCCTTGTTCCACTATGATTTCATATCCGATGGCATAAGCTTGTACATCCCAATCTACTTGTATCGATTGGGGTTGGATGTTGCTTAGCTTTAAATTAGGTTTTTCTAAGGTATGACTGAATTTAATGATATGAGCATCTGTAACACCTGTAAAATCAATATAATTAGTAAAAGTAAGAGGATCAATGAAGAAAGGACCGTTATGGGCACCAAGTAGCACAAGGGAGTTGTCGGTGTGAATGACCATTTTAGAAGATCTGTCATAACTGATGCCTCCTATAGGATAGGTGTAATAAATGTCTCCCTCTTTATTCAGCATCATTATAAATCCATCTTCTTTGCCGGAAGATTCAACTTTAGTCTCTTGGCTTTCAATATTACCGGTGAAAAATCCGGATACATAAATGTTGTCAAATTCATCAGTAAGTATGTATTCTCCGGAGGAAGAAGGATGTCCCTTGATAGATTTTACCCATTGATATTTACCGTCAGTATTTAATACGGCAATAAAAACATTTGGCATATTTTCCTGTACGTCTGTCAATAGCGTGTCTATTTCGGGGAAGTCGGTACGAGAACCTATGTAGCCGGTAACATAGATGTTGTCGTTTTTATTGATATGTATATGATTACCGGTGTTTATTTTAGTGTTCGTAATTTGTTTTATCCATTGTTCTTCTCCTTTGTTATTTATTTTTGCAATATATATACCGCTACCGCCATCTGCTTGTACGGATAATTTTCCTAAACTTGCTTTATCTTCAAAAGAGCCTGTAAAATAAATATTGTTTTTACTATCTATTGCCAGCGAATTTCCTTTATTGGCACCTTTGCCGCTTAATATTCTGACCCATTGATAATTTCCTTCCTTATCCAACTTAAGTACATATACATCCATAGGATCGGTAGCTTTCACGATAACTTCTTTTTCCGAAGGGTCAAAATCGATTTCTTTACTGAAATATCCAATGAGATAAATGTTGTTTTCAGTATCTATTTTCATGTTTGTTATTTGATGTACAATGGGGTGGAAATGATTGTGATGCTGATGATTCCCGTTTTCTTCTGCTTCCTCATGTTTTTCAGCATGTTCATCGTGTTGATGTGGGGCTGTTTTGCCGTTTTGATGCGGGCGTAATATTTTATGCCAAATATAATTACCGTTGTTGTCGTATTTAGCAAGATAAGCGTTGGCATCTTCGGATTCGGAAATCATATTTTCCCCGTCTAAACGTATTGTTTTTAAAAATATACCGGCAATGTAAATATTACCGTCACTATCTAGTGCTATGGCTTTTCCTTCATTTCCACTGTCTCCGTAAATTTCTTTTCCCCATAGCAATTTGCCTTTTACATCGTGTTTTAATAAGAAAGCGAAAGTGTGAATTTTTGGATTTTTAAAATCACCTAAATCTTTGGAGATATATCCTATTGTGTATGTGTTTCCTTGTTTGTCAATGGCAATGGCTCTTGCTAAATCGGTGTTGTTATCACCATAAGCGGTAAACCATTCTGCTTCCAGTTGTGCATAGTTTACATTTACAAACAAAAAACTTAAAACCAACAACATTAAATTTTTCATAATATTTTAATAATTTAAAGTTAAACAACGATTTTTATAATCAATAAGCGCTTCGTATTTACATAATATATCACTTCCCAGTAAACCGTTAATAGGAGCTAAGTCCATCATTGCCATCATTTTATTGATATGTTTGAGATTGATGGCAACAATAGTATAGTCTTTTATTGCTAGTTCTCCTATCGTTAATTCTTTGATAGTAACCATGGTGTTTGTAAGCCTTTTATTTCCTATGCCCATTACAATATCCTCGGATACTTTTGTTTTGTTTTTTAATAATTTTTTAACTTCTTTTTTATCGATACAGCTATGTGAGGCACCGGTATCAATAACTAAACGTATGGGCGTATCATTGATTCTTGCATCAATAATCGGATGAACGTTTTCTTCATTTTCTAATTGTATGAGTTGAAAAGGGACTTGTGTTTCCATATTAATTAATTGTATGTAAGGGTTTGTATGTTTAATTTTTTAACTTCAAGGGCAATCTTTTCTAATGTAGCTTTGTCTATTTTCACTAAATTAGTTGCCGGTGTTTCTCTGTCAATCGGGTACATCATAACGGTATGGGGACGAATAAATTCCAGGCGTTTTAACCACGCCTGCACTTCATTTTCCGTTGTATTGTCAATATAACTGCCATCTTCTAAGTTGCCGCGTAAAAACATGCTTTGTATGATTAAATTACCTTCAAACAATCGTAATTGCCGGCAGATGGTATCTAAGCAAATCCCAATGAAAGGTTTGTTCATGCGTTCAAATGTTTCTTGCAAGCCGGTATCCAGTTTTAGTAACGGATTATCGATTTTCTTTAATGCAGCTACTACATCGGGACGATGCAATTGCGTGGAGTTGGAAAGGCAAGTAATGATGCTTTTCGGGAAATATTTGTTTCTTAATGCAATCACAGCATCGGTGATGACTTCAAATTCAGGATGGATGGTGGGTTCTCCGTTGCCGGAATAGGTAATGCTGTCTATTTTTTCACCTCTATCGTGAAAGTGCTTCATCGTTTGTTCTATTATTGGAATAATAACAGCGGATGAAAGAAGGTGTTCCACGGTGTTTTTTCCGCTTTCTCCCCAACCACATTCGCAATAAATGCAATTGAAGGTGCATACTTTATGTTTGCCCGGCAATAAATTAATCCCTAAAGAATTTCCCAGCCTGCGGCTGCGAATAGGACCGAAAATAATATCGTTGAAGAGTATACCTGACATCCTTATCTGATTTTTTTACAAAAGTACTAATTTTTTCGACGTTACTTGGCTATCTTTTTTTATTTTTTGATTCCATGATATAGATGAAAAGGAAAACGAAAATATTGCTTGTGATTTTTATTTTACCTAAAATATCTGCTTTATTGTTTTATATATTCTTCTTTGTCCGCGAATCCGTTATGCCGGAGAAACATTTTTAATTGTTCTTTGGACAATTGGAAGCTTACATTGCTGTCTTTTTCACTTTTTGTGATTTCTTTTAAGACCTTCACTTCATTATCGGATGTAATGCTTCCTATAATGAGTCTCTTTTTATGAAGCGTTACCGTTTTTACTTCCCATTTATTCGTGCCGTAGAGAGTGTTTAAGAAATAAATGCCCTTGAGTTTTCGCAACAAATTAACATCGTTTATATGAAAAATAGTATCCAAGTATTCCCCATATACTTTAATGCTGTCTCCAACATAGGTTATGGCCCATTTTTCCTTGTCTTTTATCGAATACAAGGAATCTTTTCCAAGAACATACGTACTGTCAAGCTCATTTTCAGAAATCATTTCGGTATACCGATAGATTTTACAGATAACATTCTTATTGATAGTAAGGTGTGTGCTGTCTTTTACACCCAGATAATTTCCTTGCAGGTTTTTGGGAATTTGTTGTATATTCTTTGCATTGTCAGGTTGAGGGTTGTTGAAATATACCTTCGGTTTACAGCCGCCAATAGCTGTAATTATCACGATTATATACGCTATTTTGGTTAGTTTTTTCATGCTTGATTTATTTTTAGGGGTTATTTAAATTTTTGCAAAGGTATACAAAAAACAAAAAGTATGATTTATCTAAAAAAATCAAACAATAAAAAACAAAGAAACGCCAATTACACTGATAATAGCACCTATACTTTCTGCAAGGGTAATTTTTTGTTTATATAACAACATGGCAGGAGGGATGATAAGGATGGGAACGATTGCCATAATGGTTGAAGCAATACCTGTTTCGGTGTATTGTATGGCAAGCAGCGAAAACGAAACTCCCAGAAAAGGACCAAACAAAGAGCCTACGCTTACACCTTTCATGGCTTCGGTGTCTTTTATGGCCGAGAATACGTGAGTCCAGCGTTTGAGTATCGTAATTAACAAAGCAAAACCGATAAAACCTGCTATAATGCGTATTTGCGTAGCAGCGAAGGGGCTGTAGTTATCCGACATTCCCATTTTGCTTAATATTAGCCCCCCGGCTTGTCCTACGGCACCGGCAAAAGCGTATAGCATTCCTTTAGTAGACAATTTGAATGAAAATTTTTTGTTGTTACTGCCTCTTTGTAATATGGCAAGAAAAATACCACTGACCGTCAATGTCATTCCAAGCATATTCATGGCGGTTAAGGTTTCATGGAGAAATAAAAATCCCATCAAAGCGGTTATAGGAGGCACCAGGGTCATTATCAGCATGGCAAAACGTGAGCCTATGAGTGCGTAAGATTTAAATAAAAACAAATCTCCAAAGACAAAACCTACCAAGCCCGAAAGGGATAACCATAGCCATTGCATTCCGTTGGCATCGGAGGGAAAGGCAATGCCTCTGAAAAAAAAGGCAAAGACAGTAAGGAAAATAAAGCCGATAAAAAGTTTAATGACATTCACCGTCATTGAGCCGACTTTGATACTTGCCTTTTCAAAAGCTAAAGCCGTAATTGTCCAGAATACAGCCGTTAAGAGTGCCGCTAATTCCCCAAAGTTTGATTGTAACCACATATGGAATAATGAATGATTATATTAATTAATGGTATTGAAAGTAATAGTGAAAACAACAACTTCGGGATAATTGCCCAAACGTACGCTGGGACCCCATGAGCCGAATCCGGAAGTAACATAAAAATGCGTATTTTTCTTTTTCATATAGCCCCAACTGAGTTCGTAAATAGCGTTTGTTATGTAATTTATGGGCCACATTTGTCCATGATGGGTATGTCCGGACAAGTGTAAGTCTACGCCGGCATCGGCAGCTTCATCCAATGCCAGGGGTTGGTGTTTCATGACAATGACGGGCTTGGTGTTATCAATGTTTTCAAGCAAGGTTTCTAAGGGCTTAGCGGGATTTTTAGGGTCGGCATACTTGCTTTGAATGTCCTTACAGCCTATTAACTGAATGCCATTGGGCAACATCAATACTTCATCTTGCAATACCTTGATGTGTATGCTTTCAAGATAGGATAAAGCTGTTTCTATATTGCCAATGTATTCGTGATTGCCACTAACGGCATATAAACCCAGGGGAGTATTGATTTCCTGAATGTGTTTTCCCAATTGTTGTCGTAACACAGGGGCTACTTCTCCATCGATTAAATCGCCGCAGAGTAATACTAAATCGGGCTTTTCCTTTTCTACGATATGTAAGAACTTCTTTTCCCAGCTTTCCCCGATAATGGCTCCTAAATGTATGTCGGAAGCCATTAATAGTTTAATGCTTTTGTTGTCGTTTACCGTTTTATGAATAGTAAGAGGAATACGAGTAATGCGGATGTGTTTTGCATTGATGTGCCCCACACACACTATCACACACACAAGAACTATAGCACTTATCCCGAATAGTGTTTTTTGATGTTGACTAAATAAAGGCAGAAAATGGAAAAAATGATTCAGGATACGTATCAAATCAATGGAAAGTAAAAGTAAAAGAAAATACAGTAAGAAAGGTAAATAGGCAGTCCCGATTTTATATATCCATTCGCTAAGGAGGGAAGGGTATAGCTTCTCGAGAAACATCCCTCCGATAAAAAACGAAGCAAGGATTACATAGCTTATCGCTATCCATTTCTTGAAAGAAGGAGGGGAAGCGAAGAGCTGAATCGTGCGCAGGTATAGATAATAATGACTAAAAGCATAAACGACAGTTACAATCGCAATGAAGATTAGAAAAAAGGAAGATTTCATCGAAGGTATTTAAAAACGATTTATGTTACACTAAACTAAAGGCTTATAAAAAGACATTAATAAACTCTGCTGCTTTTACTTGCTCTTTGTTTTTAATGCTGCGTTTGTCCTTTTCGAAATGTGTTACGGTACAGTTTGTATATAGGCTGCAATTGCCTTTGTTGTCGGGGGTATATCCTTTGCACACACGCAATACATCGGGAGAGATTTCATCGATGATTACGATTTTACCGTCACCGTATTGTAATCTGCCTAATTCAAATTTTCCGTCAATAACATGTAAGCCTTTGGATTTGAATTCTTGTGAAACTATTTCGGCTATGTTTTTAACGAGAGCGACACTCTGGGTTATTTCCTCTTGGGTCATGGCACCGGCAGCTTCGAGTGCTTCAAAAGTAATCAGTACATCTACATCACCTTTTGTCCATGCTTCTACCACTTTATGTAGATTCATGCAGGGTCTTACAAAAGGATATCGTCTCCAGAAACTACCGGTAGCTTGGTTACGCCAGGTAAATTCAAGGTTTAAAAGGGGAGCGGCACCGGGAAATTCGGGAGCTGCTGTGGGCATACTTAAGGGAATGGCCGGTTCTACTATCATTTCATTGTCGTTGATGGTGTCAATGTAATGCGAAGGAATGCCTTTCGCTTGCAGTAATTTAAAGAAATGAGTGGCAAAGCGGCAGGCGATGGCTCCCTTGCCCGGTATGTCGCCGACAACGGTATCATAGCCCGGGTCGAAAATTACTTTTCCGTTTTCAATATAGCCCGTTGCCCCGTCTTTAAAAACGAGTTTATATTTTCCTGCATACTTTCCCTCTGTAATGGTATATACATTTTTTGATTTTCCGACGTAAATAAGATTTTTATCTGTCATAATTATTTTCCTCCTGTGATGCAATAGTAATTGTACTTGAAAAAATTGTTTACAAAAGTACAATAATTTTCAAAATATGAATCAGTCGGAATAAAAAAAACCAAATCACGAAGTGATTGGGTGTGTCTTAGTGAAAATGCATGAAAATATGTACGCTTAGGGTTTATTTTATCTTTTTCAGGTCTTCTTTCATTTGTTTTTGTAAGACAAAATACAGGATGATATAGGCAGGCATGCCGAACAAAAAAAACAGCAGAAGGTACAGCCCGTTTTCTTCTTTTCCTATGATTTTATAACATCTGTTTCGGCTTATCAACGATTTTATAAATGCTATCATGAAAGCAATCATCAGCATCCAAAATGCCAATTCAAGAATTAAACCTAAAGTTTCCATGCGATTACCCATAATGGCATGTAAAAACCACAAAAGTATAGCGAGGATATACGCAATAAAAGCAGTGGCGGATTGTTTTTTGTATGCATTGAAATATAAAACAGCCTCTTCGTAGGAGGTATTTGTGAAATCGCCCCTCAATTTCAAGCTTTCCATGTCAATGTCTCTGCTTTCCAGCAGTGCGATGGCGGCATCCCGAATCGCTTCATCATAACCGTATTGACGGTAATTTTTTACAACATCAATGAGTTTATCGGTGGAAAGATGCTTCAACTTTTCTTTCTGTTTTTCCATAGCGTGTATGTGTGTTTCCCATTTATTTCGCAAAAATAGTCTTTTTTTACTTATAAAAGAAAAAGCATTTTTTGTTAAAAAAGGAGTGAAAATAGTTGCGTTATTATGTAACTCGAGTTACATAGTTGAGTAAGCAGACTTACGCAATTGAGTAAACCTAATTACACAGCTGAGTAAATGTAGTTGCACAGTTGAGTAAATGGTCGTATGTGGTTTTTTAGGACTAAAAAGGGGAAATTTAAAAATCAAGCTTGGTTCGTATATTTACCACGCATGGTTCTCGTAAAAAGCATGCATGGTTTTTATCATTTGCAAGCTAGGTTTTTGTGCGAAGCACGCTTGGTTTTTGTGGTTTGCACGCATGCTAATTAAATGAATTAAAAATTAAACTTGATGCAACTGACAGCTGACAGCTGATAGCTGAGAGCTTTAAAAAGTAATCCGCTGCATCCGCGTCATCTGTGTGCTGTTTTAACAAATTATGAATTATGAATTAATCTTAATAGAAGTTGCTAAAAAACTGACAACTTTTTCAAATAGAAAACAAATTTATTGCTATATCAGCAATGAGAATTATTATCCCAGATTACGCATTAGGAATTAACGGGATTTTTAGGGGATAGTTCCAAAGGTCTTCAAACCACCTTCGTCTTTTTTTAGTTAGAGCAATGTTCAACACTAAATTTCCATTGATTTTTTGGAAATAA
>JAQVNO010000191.1 GCA_028703095.1 Bacteroidales bacterium | reverse complement strand
AGGTACAATTGTTTGAAATTATATCAAGAAATATTAAGTTTTAAAAATAAAGTAGAAAATAATAAATAAATATCAAAATAATTGTAAATTTTTGACGTTTGTATTAAAAAAACTGTATTTTTGTAAAAACATTTAAAACATGAAGCTATCAAAAATAAAACTTAATCCTTCCAATCCAAGAATTATAAAGGATGATAAGTTTAAAAAACTTGTCAAGTCAATTAAAGATTTTCCAGAGATGATGGAAAAGGATATTGTGTTTGTTTCAGATACAATGGTTATTTTAGGTAAATCAAAAAACGGAAAAACAAAACTAAGACTTTGCGAATGTAGAAAATGTGGCGAATGGTTTAATGATAAAAAGTACTCAAAAGAAAGGCAAGGTAAGTATTGCTCAAGAGAATGCTATGCGGAAAGTCTAAAATTGAATAAAAGGTGCAAGTTTTGCGGTTCAATTATTGAGAATAAACATTCTGTTTCAATGAAAAATAGGATTTATTGCTCAAGGGAATGTCATGGGAAAGCAAGGCGAAATATTCCTTTATCTAATGAATGGAAGAAAGCTTTAAGCGAAGGAAGAAAAAATTCAGATAAATGCAAAGGTAAAAATCTTTATAATTGGAAAGGTGGGAAAGAGACTGAACCATTTAGATTAAAGCAAGCATTTTATAAGCGGAAAAAAGGACTTAAAGAAAAAATGCCTATTGAATTTTTACAAAAAGTATTAAAGGCTCAAGATAACAAATGTTTCTTTTGCGAATGTGATTTGACAGAATATAAAGCAATAGAACATTTAACGCCAGTTTCAAAAGGAGGTGATAATAACTTTTATAATTTAGTTTATAGTTGTAAATCTTGCAACTCAAAAAAAAGACAGAAAACACTTGAAGAGTTTGCATTAAGCACAGGTAATATTCATTGGTTAGGAAAATGGGAACATTTATTTATTGAAACATTATGATAATTGAAAAGAAAAAAATAAGCGATTTAAAACCCGCTCCTTATAACCCCCGTAAAAGCAACGAGAAACAAGAGGCAAATCTTAAAAAGTCTCTTGAAAAATTCGGAGTTGTTGAACCTATTGTGTTCAACAAGCAAACGGGACATATCGTTGGAGGGCATTTTAGAATACGAGAGTTGAAAAAGCTTGGATATAAAGAAGTAGATTGCGTTATTGTGGACTTGAATGAAGATGATGAAAAAGAATTAAATATACGCTTAAACGCAAATACGGGCGAATGGGACTGGGACACGTTGGCAAATGAATGGAACGTTGAAGAGATTTCAGAGTGGGGTGTGGATTTGCCTGCATTTGAATTAAAATTAAAAGACATCGAAGAAGATGGATATGAAGAGCCGGATAATATCGAAACCGATATTCAATATGGTGATTTATTTAAAATCGGAAATCATTTTTTGCTTTGTGGAGATGCGACAAAAAAAGAAGATTGTGAAAAATTACTGCAAGGGAAAAAATCTGATTTGATTTTCACAGACCCACCTTATGATTTAGAAGATTCTTATTCGCAAAATATATTTGATGCAGCAAAAGAAGATAGTCATATATTTATAATGAATTCAGATAAAAAATTAATTGAAATCATAAATAATGGTTTCAAAATTTTTCATGGGTTTTTTGCAGTTGATTTTAGACAAGCGCATTTGATTGCAAATAATTCACCAATGACAAGAGTTGATTTAATTGCGGAATTCCGAACAGGGAGAGGCAAATTTAATAATCTTCACGACGGTTTCTCAACGCTTATCGAGTGCGCAAAAATACACAACGACAATGAAAAAATAAATTTTGGACACAAACAAGCAAAAAAAATAGAACTTCCATCTACGTTTATTCAGCACTATTCAAATGAAAACGAAATAGTAACAGATTTTTTTGGCGGTTCAGGATCAACGATGGCAGCATGTGAGCAATTAAAACGAAATTGCTATATGATGGAACTTGAGCCTAAAAACTGCCAAATAATCATTGATAGAATGGAAAAATGTTATAATATAAAATCAATAAAAATAAATTAAAGTATGTGTAAAATTTATGAACCAGCAGGCAGGGCAAGAGAATACAGCCCATTAGCACTGAATTATTTTAAAGGATGTGATCACAATTGTCGTTATTGTTATGTCCCTAATATGCTATGTAGATTTAATGCAAATTATAATCATAGTGTAGTTTCATCTCCTTCTAATTTCAATGAACTTGAAATTTCCGCAAAAAAAATGCAAGGATGTAATAAGCAAATATTATTATCGTTTACTGGAGACCCGTATTGTAATCACGAAAACGGAGAAACTCGAAAGGTGATTGAAATATTAAACAAGTACGAACATAAAGTTGCTATTCTAACAAAGCAACCAAATAAAGCATTAAAAGATATTGATTTATTTTTAAAATTTGGCAATCGTTTTAAAATAGGGAGCACGTTGACTTTTGACAATGAAAAAGATTCAAAACATTGGGAAAGTGGAGCCGCTCTCCCAAACGAAAGGATTCAAGCATTAAAGTATTTTTCAGAAAATGGAATAATAACTTGGGCTTCGTT
>JAQVNO010000190.1 GCA_028703095.1 Bacteroidales bacterium | reverse complement strand
GAAAGCAGAAGGGGATTTGGTTTTCCCTTCGGTTACCCTTACAAATATAGGAAATATGCCTATCAATCAAGTGCCGATGAGTGTTATTGTGAATAATGTAGTTGTATTTACAGAGATGATAGATACTTTGTTGCATCAAGGGGATACCATAAGCTATACGTTTTCACAATCCTATACGGTACCTCATGCTACAGAACAACAGCCGTATTATCAGATGAAAATACAAATAGATTTAAGCTGTGATGGCAATACAACGAATAATAGTCATATCAAATATTATGATGTGGATGTGCCTTTAAGTATAGATTTGACCATTACTTCTATACTCACTCCCGAAGCAGATAGTTGTGAAGTGGGATTTTCAAAAATATATCCTTCTCTTGAAATCTATAATGCAGGAACCGGATATGCACAGGGAGCTACTTTGTATGTCTTTGTCGATAGTTTAGGCACACAAATAAAAAGTTATGCGGAAAGTTTGGATGATATCTTATCGCAAGGAACTTTAACACATGTTTGTGTAAAATCCTACGCAGTACCTAATTTCACCGGCAATTACACGGTATCTTTTTATATAGACTTTCCAACGGATGCAGACAAGTCAAACAATATGGCTTCAGTAGTAACATGTGCTAAAAAATCAGGTGTCGGTATAGGAGTGATGGATGAAACTACATGGATGTTGGGACAAAACATTCCGAATCCGGCCACATCCAATACGCTAATACCTTATACGATACCACAAGAGGGTAAAGTTAGTTTCAAAGTGATGAGTGTGAACGGACAAATCTTGTATAAAGAAGAAATTGAAGCAAGTTCGGGAACACATTATGTAGAACTGAATACAGCCGGCTTGTCGAATGGTATTTACTATTACAGTATGGAATACCAAGGACAACGCATCGTTAAGAAAATGACGATACAGAAATAGATAGTCATATAAATAATCAAGGGTGTATAAATCAAATTATACACCCTTTTTTTTATGTGAAATTAAGCGTTTAAAAAGATAGCCTTACACTCTATGATGCGTTAATCATGTGAACATGCTTTGTTAATTTCTTTCCCTTTTTCGGTGAATTCGGTTGTATATCCGATTTTCTCAATAGCAGCTACCAGTGTTTCTTTGTTTTGTTTCTTCTTGTCGTAAAGAATACATACTATTTTGGTTTCTACATCAGCTTTTACTTCATAGACTCCGTCTAATTTCATTAAGTCTTTTTCAAGCAATGCTTTACCATTAGGGCAATGAAAGCCCACTTTGATTTTAATCTCTTCTTTTTTTACGTTTTGAGTATAGGTGCAGCTTATAAACAGCACAAAAATACTCATTATCATTACATGCACTTTTTTCATTTCTTCTTAATTTTTATTATTTTTAATGCTGCAAAGATATAACAAAAACCAATGAGGGAGAAGCTCAGGCAAATGAAAGGAGAATTTTTTTTTCAGTATTTTCAATAAATTACACATTCAGTGCAGTTGTTTAGCAAAAAATCGCTATTTTTGCACCTCATAAAAATTACATAATGGGAAAGAAATTCTATGTTGTTTGGAAAGGGGAAGTTCCTGGAGTTTACGATACCTGGGATGCTTGCAAACGTCAGGTAGAAGGCTTTAAGTCTCCTTTATATAAAGGATTCCCGACCTTGGAAGCAGCAGAGGAAGCCTTTCAAAAAGGGAGCAGCGGCTACCTTAACCCAAAAAAACGTTCCATGCAAACCATTATGGATGCTTTGTACGGGGCTCCCGTTGTTCCGAGTATAGCCGTCGATGGTGCCTGCAGCGGCAAAACAAAAAATGCCGAATATCAGGGGGTAGATGTTCAAACGAAAAAAGTTATCTTTAAAAAAGGACCTTTCCCCGAAGGAACCAATAACCTGATGGAATTTCTCGCACTGGTACATGCTTTGGCGTATTGTAAACGGCATCAACTTGATGTGCCCATCTATTCCGACAGCATGACAGCTATGAAATGGGTGAAAATTAAAAAAAGTCATTCAAAAATGGAGCTAAATGCTACCAATGCCGCTCTTTATGCCCTTGTAGAAAGAGCAGAAAAATGGTTAAACAAAAACACATATACCAATCAAATACTTAAATGGGAAACCGGAGCATGGGGAGAGATTCCGGCTGATTTTGGAAGAAAATAATATACTTATATGAAAAAAGAAAATACAGGGGCATGGGTGTATGTGTTGATTCTGTTTGCTATGTTTTTTTGGGGCGTTGCTTTTGTTTTTACATCCGTGGTATTGAAATATATGGACCCGTTTACGATTTTATTTATTCGTCTGCTGATTTCTGCTATATTGCTGTGGAGCGTCGTTTTACTATTTTATCGTAAATATCGTATACGCATCAAAGACTTTAAAATATTGGTTTTGCTTGCTTTTTTTGAACCTTTTTTGTATTTTATAGGCGAAACATTTGGCTTGCAACGTGTAAGCCCGGTAATTACTTCATTGATTATATCAACCATACCCGTCTTTACAGCCATTACAGTGTTTTTTGTATATAACGTATCTTTACAGAAAATAAATGTCCTGGGAATAGTATTGT